>JANWHL010000041.1 GCA_025450405.1 Ktedonobacterales bacterium | reverse complement strand
TTCCGCTCCGGCGCGCCCTCCGTACAGCCCTTCGCGCGCTTGCGGGAGCTTTCATGTTGGATCATAGGCCGCGCACGCGACGGGCGCCACCAGCGAGCCGCGTCGGACTCCCAGCCGCGGATGCCACAGCTGTGACGGCGCAGGCGGCCATGTCAGCCGCTTGGGTTGGCGGGTGCGCGAGAGTCGCTCGCATCCCGCGACGCGTGGCCGACCGAGGCGCTCGCTGGCGCCGCCGTGGCCGGGCCGGTGTCACTCGCGGGCGAGCGATCTGAGGGCGCGCATGATGAGGTCTTCCAGGGTACCGGTGGCATTTTCGGGCAAGGTACGTGCCGCCGCGGCGGCCTCGGCGGGCGGATAGCCGAGGTTGGTCAGCGCGTCGACCACCGCGGCGCGACCGGGGGCGGGGGCGGCTCCTGGCGTGGCGGGCGTGAATGGCCCGAGCTTCTCGAAGCGTGGACGCAGCTCCAGCACCAGGCGCGCGGCCATCTTCTTGCCGACCCCAGGCGCGACGGTCAGGCGATTGACGTCTTCGGTGAGGATGGCTTCGCGCAGGTCATCCGCCGGCAACGCCGAAAGGAGGGCAAGGGCACTGCGAGGGCCGACGCCGCCCACACCAAGCAGGAGCTCGAAGATGTCGCGGTCGTTGGAGCTTGCGAAGCCATAGAGCGCCAGGGCGTCCTCGCGGACGAGCAAGTACGTGTGGAGATGGGCGGATTCACCCACGGTGAGACGTCCAAGCGTGCCGAGGGGCGCGAATATCCGCAGGGTGACACCGGAAACCTGAACAAACGCGGTGTCGAGGCTCTTGGCCTCCACGATTCCGCGTACGGCGGCGATCACGTCCGGGGCTCCTCTCAACGCGCGCGTAGCTAGCGCAGGGCGGCGAGATGCGAGCTGTGCAGATGACAGATCGCGATGGCGGCGGCATCGGCGGCGTCGTCGGGATGCAGCGGCTTGGCGAGGGCCAAGAGGGTACGGACCATCTCGCCGACCTGGGCCTTGGTGGCGAGCCCATACCCATGAACGGCTTGCTTGACCTGCATGGGTTTGTACTCCGAGACGGACAGCCCACCCTCCGCGGCGGCGAGGAGCGCGACGCCACGCGCCTGCCCCACCCCGATGGCGGTGGTGGAGTTCTTGGCGAAGAACAGCTCCTCGACCGCGACCTCGGTTGGAGACAGGCGCGCAATGAGGTCACTCAGTTCGTGGTAGATCTGGCGCAGGCGCAGATGCATGGCGGTGTGCGGCGGAGTGGCGATCACTCCCGCCTCAATAAGGGAAAGGAGATTGCCATCGGCGCGAACCGCGGCGTAGCCGAGGCGTGCGGTGCCGGGATCGATGCCCAGCACGACGCGCCCTCCATCCGGAACCGCGGTGGAGGGCGTGCCGGTGCCGAGGCGGAGTGCGGGCTCGCTCATGACGCGTACTGCTCGGCGACCTCGTCCGGAATTTCGGCGTTTGTATAGACGTTTTGCACGTCGTCGAGATCCTCGAGCTTTTCAATCAGGCGGAGCGCCTGCATGGCTTCTTTGTCGACAAGCTCGACCTTGGTCTTCGGAATAAGCGTACTCTCGGCCTTTACTACGTCGAGTTTCTTGGTCTCCAACGCCTGGCGTACGGTCTCGAGTTGGGCGGGCTCGGTGTAGACCATGAGCACGTCGTCGTCCGGCCCGGGCGTGTCAACATCGTCGGCGCCGGCGTCAATAGCGGCCATGGTGAGGTCGTCCGCGCTCTTGCCGTCGATTTTGACTTCGATGACGCCTTTGGGCTCGAAGATCCAGTCCACGCAGCCGCTTTCACCCAAGTTTCCGCCATTCCGGCTGAAGACGTTGCGAATCTCGGACGCCGTGCGGTTGCGGTTGTCCGTCATCACTTGTACCAGGATCGCGGCGCCCCCTGGCGCATACCCCTCATAGGTAAGCTCGGCAAGTTGGACGCCCTCGCCGCCGCCGACCGCACGCTTGATGGACCGCTCGATGTTGTCCATCGGCATGTTGGCCTCGCGCGCGTGCTGGACAGCCATACGGAGACGGAAGTTGGCATCGGGGTCGCCGCCGCCGCCCTCGCGGACCGCGACAATAATCTCACGGCCAAGGCGAGTGAACAACTGGCCGCGCCGCGAGTCGTTGACGCCCTTCTGGCGCCGGATTTGATGCCACTTGGAGTGCCCGGACATAGCCTCTCGCCCCCTTCTCCATGGTGCTGGATGCACCCTGCCAATGGCGTCGCCGCTGGCGTCATGCGCTCCACGCTCGGTCCGGAGATACGAGCGCCCGCCGATGGCGGGCAACCGGTCCGCGGACCCAGCGCGGGCGCGCGCTCATTAACGACGGCCTGGGTGTTGCGGTGCCGGATGCCATTGTACCATGCGGTTGGCATGCGCTGTGAAGGCCGCACGCCTCGCAGCGCCGACGCGCGCGTTGTCAGATGACGCGGCGCCCCGCCGTGCCCAACTTGTGGCACGCACCGGGCCACGAAGTTCTCACCACTCGCGGCACGGACCGCGGCGCTCATTGGCGCGGGCATGCCGCACAGTTTTCGGGGCTAGAGCTGGGCTCGGCGACCGTAAAGACCTCGCCTGCACCCCTCCGGGCCTCTAACGGACAGCCCGACGACGAGGGGCGAGGCAACAGGGGACCCAGGCGGGCGCCGCACAATGTATGTTGCGCGGTCAGCTCGGGCCAGCGGCGCTGAGCGCGACGCCGTGGCCACTCAGCAAAGCACGGCGTTCGAGCTCGGCGAGCCCGGCCTCGATGCTGGATTCCGCCCCACAGTTGGGCGACACCTCGGTGCCCGTGAGGCCGTCAAGGCACCGGCCTGTCGCGGGATCGTACATGACGGCGCCGGCGTCATTGGTGCCCGTAAACCAGGCGTAGGCACGTAGAGCCAGCGCGCGGTACTCGTCGTTGCCGGTACGGCGGTGGAGACTGGCCAGTCCCTGCACCAACGGCGACACACAGTAGGCGCACTGCGCGGCGCGGTCGTCCGGGTAACGGTAGTAGAATCCTCCATCCAGGACCGGAAGCACCAGGCCCGCGACCGTACGCTCGGCCATGGCGAGGTATCTAGCGTCATCGAAGAACGTGGCCGCCTCGGCGAGCGCGTGGAACTGGTGATACCCCCACAGCGCGACCGGTAGCGTTCCCGCGATGTCGGGAACATAGGGCCAGCTCGCGGCGGCCGCGATCAGGGTGTCGCACCAAGCGTGGACGCGCTGGCGCCAGAGCGTGCGCAGCGTGTCTGGCGCTGGAGATCGCAGCAGCTCGAGCCCGGCGAGGGCGAGGATCGCGACGATTTTCAGGTCGGTTGATGACCTCGCGGTTGGGAGCGGCGTGCGCTCGATGCTGGCCAACATGTCGCATTCACCGAAGACTCGGTAGGCGGACGCGAGTGCCCACAGCGCGCGCGCGGTCCACCAGTCGCCGCCAGGATATGATGTGGCGCCGCTCAGATTGCGCCGACCTGTGCGGTCAAGGACAAAGTTGGTAAACTGGCCGTCGGGACCTTGCATATACGGGAGAAACGTGAGCCAGCGGTGCGCCACGTCCGCGGCGTGGGGGTCACCGGTGCGCTCGGCGAGCTGGCTGGCGAGCAGAACCGCGCGCGCGACATCATCGACGCATGCCAGTCCCTCCATCCCGCTGTCGGCGGCGATCACGGGAGCGTAGACGAGACCATGGTCCGTGTGTTGAGGCTCGGCATACACGTAAATCGCGGAAACGCGCTGGCCCTCGGCGTCGAAGGTCCAGGTCAAGGACTCGAGGTGCTGCAACAACCTGAAAACGACCTCCTCAGGTTCGCGGACCAGACGCTGGTTGGCGTCTGACCGAATGAGTTTGCCCATTGGATGGCGCTGTGGCGCGATCGGATCCAACGGTTTACGCCGCGACCACCTGGCAAGTTCTATGCCGACTGCCGCGACCCGCCCCGGCACGCGTGGTGCGCGCGAGATCGTGCGGCGGATGCGCCGCCGGGTCAGTGCTCGGCGAGTAGATTGGCCACGTACTGATTGAGTATTGACGACGTGAGCGTGCCCACGTAGCGGTAGCGAATGACGCCCTGACGGTCGATAAAGAACGTGGTGGGCGTGCTCACCACCTGGTACGTGACGGCGGCCTGTCCAGTGCGGTCGTTGGCGACCGGGTAGTCAATCCCGATGGTCCGGATGAAGTCGCGCATGGTGCTGGTGCCGTCGACGACGTCGGCGCCAAGGATGGTGACGCCACGGCTCTGGTCCGCGTGGTAGAGGCGCTCGAAGGCGGGCATCTCATAGCGACATGGGTCACACGCGGCGTACCAGAAATTGAGAATGACTATTTTGCCGTGGAGGTCCGCGAGCTTGACCGTATGGCCCGCCAGGTCGACCAGCGCGAGCGATGGGGCGACGTGGCCGGCCAGGGGCGCGGGCGGCAGCGGTTTCCCACCAACGCCCGTCGTGGGCGGTGGCGCGGCGGGTGAGAGGAGCCCCCAGGCCAGGACGGAGATCGTGGCCACCGCCACGACGCCGACGATCACAAATCGCGTGGAGCGAAGCATGCGTACACGGGGGAGCACTCGGTGGAGCGTGTGGAAAAGTCCCGCGTGGCCGATTTTGGCCATCTGGTTGGCTTCCGCGGGTCCCACTGACCCTCCCGCTCGCACCTCATCGGCCATCGGCGTGGCGACCTCTCTCACGACGCATTGCGCTCGAATCTACAGGCTGCCGAGTCCCATCGCGTGGAAACCCGCGTCGACAAAGATGACTTCGCCGGTAATGTTCCGCGACGCTGGCCCGCAGAGAAACGCGGCGAGGTCGCCAACATCGCTCTGCTCGATGTTCCGTTGAAGGGGCGCCGTCCGCTCGACGACGGCGAACATGTCGTTGATATTGCCCACGCCGCGGGCTGAGAGCGTCCGCAGCGGCCCCGCGGAGATGCCGTTGACGCGTATGCCCTTCCCGCCGAGATCCCAGGCTAGATAGCGGATAGTGGCTTCGAGGGCGGCTTTGGCGATGCCCATGAGGTTGTAATTGGGGAAAACGCGCTCGCTGCCAAGGTAGGTCATGGCGAGCATGCTGCCGCCCCCGTTGCGTTCCATGAGCGGCTCGGCGCGGCGGGCCATGGCGATGAGGGAGTAGGCGCTAATGCCGAGGGCGGTATTGAAGCCGTCGCGCGAGATGTGGGCGATACGGCCCTTGAGGTCGTCGGTGGGGGCATACGCGACGGAGTGGATGAGGATGTCGAGCCCGCCGAACGCATTGCCCACCTGCTCGAACACCGCGTCCATTTCCTGATCGTTTTCTACATCGCAGGGGAGCACGAGCGAATCGGGCATGCTGGCGGTGAGTTTGCGCACGTTTTGCTCCATGCGCTCCTGATACGTGAAAGCCAGCCGGGCCCCCTCGGCCGCGAGCTTTTGCGCGATCGCCCACGCGACGCTATTGTGGTTGGCGACACCGAAAATGAGTGCCGTCTTGTTATCGAGTGTGCCCATGCGGTCCTCCAGGGAAGATCGTGTCAGGTCTATAGCGGATTCACGCGGGATGTGCGCGAGCATTCTAGCACCTCGCGGGATTTCGGGCAACCAGCGCACCACTTAACGTTGGGGCCAGGATTCCGGCGCACCGCAATCTACCTGGTGCTGGCGCGAATAAGCGCGACCTCGGCCCAGTGCGCGATCGCTGGTCCTTCAGTTGGGCGCGTCGGGTCCAGCATGGTGCGGTACCTATTCAGGCCGCGCTCGACCGCACCCACCGCGACAAACTCGTCTCCCAGGGCCGTGTGCGCCTGCGCTAGGAGGGGGATGTCGTCGCGTTCGCGAGCGAGTGTCATCGCCGCTTCGATGGCGAACGTTCGTGACGTTGCGTAGCCGGCCGCACGCTCGAAGCGGGCGCGCGCGAGCAGGGCAATGCCCTCGCCCATGGTGTCCCGCGTCTCCCGGGCGAAGCGAACGGCCCGCATGGAATACGGTGCCGCCGGGCCAAGCATAGCCGCGTGGGCGTCTCCAGGCGGTTCCCGCTCATATGTTTCGGCCGCGTCGAGCGCGATGGCGGCGACAACGGCTTGCAGGCGGCCCCGGGCAAAGTTCGCCTCGCGCGAGGTGACTCTGGAATAGACATCGCACGCTGACATAGCCATTGGCAGGGCGCGATGGGGTAGCCCGCGCCAACGCAAGACCAGGGCATGGACCCAATCGAGAGACGCCTGGCGCAGGCCGAGTGCGGCCGATGCCCAAGGGGCGCGCCTCGGTGATCCTCCTGAGAGCGGAGCCATACTTGCGGGCCTGCGCTCTCGCGTGTCGAGGCACTCGAGAGCTGGATCTGTCGGCCGATCTTGCTCGTCAGGCGTACGCGATGGCGACCGCGGCGGGGCTGAGCCACCAGTTGGTCAGACTGCGCGCAGCGCTCAGTCCTGATCGCGACGGTTGGGGTGAGCGCGGTGCGCCACCTGACGACCCGCCAAATCAATAGCCGCGCACGGGATCGACGACATTACGGAGCGGTTGACCGGAACGGTAGCGCGCCAGGTTGTCGAGAAATATGTCCATCAAACGCTCGCCGTAACGCGATGTGTTGCCAGAGATGTGTGGCGAGATGTAGACGTTGGGCATGGTCCAGAGGGGCGAGGCGGGATCCAGCGGCTCGTGCTCCGTAACGTCGAGGCCAGCGCCGGCGATCCAGCCTTCGCTGAGCGCGCGAATCAGCGCGGACTCATCGATCACGTCGCCGCGCGCGACATTGACGATATAGGCATGCTGTCGCATACCATGCAGCTCCGCTTCACCGATCAGGTGGTGCGTGGCGGACGTGCGCGGAACCGTGATGACGACGTAGTCGCTCGTGGCAAGGAGGGAGGTGAGGGCATCTGGTGGATACAACGCGTCCACGTCAGGATCGGCGCCGCCAAGCGCCGTGCGGCGCAGTCCCAGGACGTGCATGCCGAATGCGCGGCCGAGTTGCGCGACGCGCCGGCCAATATTGCCGAGCCCGACAATCCCCAGGGTGGCACCGTAGAGCTCGCCAGATTGTAATGCTTGCCACCTGGCATGGTCGGGCCAATCGTGGTCACGCCGCAGCGACTCCAGATCCCTCCACCCGCGGAGAAACATCAACATGCTGCTAAGCGCGTATTCGGCGATGGGGACCGCGTGGATGCCACTGGCTGTCGTGACGACGATCGGGCTGTCCCGCGACACCAGGCCTCCGCGGATGGCGGTATCAGCCCCGGCACTGGGCAACTGGATCCACCGCACACTCGGAGCAATAGCTGCCAGGTCTGGCGGCAAGCGCAGGGAGCACACGACTTCGACTCTCGGATGCTCTCGCAGCGCCGCGACCAGCTCATCCTGACTCGACGCCACGATGAGGTGATCGATGCCTATGGCGGCACGCAGGCGGTCTAGGTCAGCGTCATCGAAGCTGAACGTCGTGACAATGAGGGGCGCCGAACGAGCAGGCGACCCAATTTCGCTGTCATCAGTGGCACGTGACATACAGCCTCCCGGCGGGTGCTGGCGCGGGCCGCCTCACTCGCTATATGCCCACGCGGAAGCCGGTTGAGTACGCGACGACGGTGGGGTTCGCCCCGTCGGAGCGCGTACTGACCATGAGGACGGCGCGATAGATGCCGGGGACCCAGGCATTGGGATTCCCGGGGGCGTCACCAGGGGCGAGGGTATAGGGTATAGTTGAGGTCGGCGCAATAGCGACCACACTGGGACGCTGACCCGAAGCGCAGGGAAGGACGTCCTGCCAGCCACCTTTGACGGAGCGTTGCAGGTGAATGATGGTGCAACTGGAGTAGCTGTCCAGTGAGTAAAACGTCGTTGAGCCGGTGTCGCTGACGGTGATGCCAATGGGCGCGCTGACCTGATACACGGGATACGCGGAGGCGAGGTGCAGGGTGCCCGCCGAAGCCGTCGGCACGGTGATTGGGGTGGTCGAGCGGCGCTGCGCCGTCCCACAGCCAACCACGGCCATCAGAACGGCGAGGGTGGCAAGCCCCCCGAGTCCCCGCACCGCTAACGCGTGCGCGGCCGGCTCGCGGCGCGCGGTGGCTGACACCATGCGCCGCGCCACCTGAGCTGGCTTTCGCGCGCGGGCGTTCCATGCCGCCGGCAGTCCAGTCATGCGCATCCTCCATCAAGATGATTCCGTTGCGTTGCCCTATCGGATAGGTTGGTATCCCGGTAAATTGTACGACACCAGTGCCAGCGGTCTCCCTGCTATATCCCCTCGGGGCGCGTCGCATGGTCCCAAATGGGCCCATGAATGCCGACTGGCGCGGAGCGCTTACCCAGCGGGACAAAACATGAGGACCGCGTGACGCTGACTTTCCGCGCCACGCGGGCGCGAGGCGGTTGAGCCACCGCGGGACCGGATTCCCGCCCCTGGTGAATAAGGCGGTTCCGGTTCAAGGCGAGTCGGGTGAGCGCGGCGCGGCGGACCCTACTGTGCTATACTCGAAGGTGGCCCTACTCGAAGGTGGCCCTGGTCCGCCGGGGCGCGGACACGAGGCAATGTGGACTCCGGTTGAACAGGCGCCCACCTGGGCGGTCATAGGATTGACGATGGCCAAGAAGATTACGAGCACCGTGCTCTTGTTCGCGACGGCGCTGGTGATGGGGTATCTCAGCCTGTACTGGATGGGGCAAGCGCACGACACCGAGGGACGGGTGCTGGCCTATTTGTACCTCATTCCGGCGGTGGCGGCCTTTGGGGCGCTCATCCTCCTGCCTTTCAAGCGAGAGAAGGAGTAGGGCAAGGGAGAAGGAGTAGGGGAAGGGCGAAGAGCCCGACTCGTGACCGCTCATCCAATCCCGCGCGTACGAACGGAGCCATCGCGATGACCTCGACAGTGTCCGATGCGCATGGTCGGATGGAAGACGCCTCGGCACCATCTTGCGAGCCGGCAACATCCATTGACCTGGAGCCAGGACTGGTAAGACGTCTCGCCCGCGTGCCTGGCGGTTTTCCGGTGCGCCGGCCGCGGCGATTGCGGGCTGGCGAGGGACTGCGACGCCTCGTGCGCGAGACAAGCCTGGATGCTGGCGATTTCATCTATCCGCTGTTCATCAGTGAGGTCGTGCGCGAACCAGCGCCGATCACGTCCATGCCCGGCCAGGTCCAATGGCCGCTTGGGGAACTCGGGCAGATCGCCGAGCGTGTGGCTTCACTCGGCATTGGTGGCGTGCTGCTATTTGGCATCCCGGTGGAGAAAGACGAGGTCGGCTCTCAGGCGTACGCGCACGATGGTGTGGTGCAGCGCGCCGTTCGGGAATTGAAAGCCGTCGTGCCGGATCTCCTCGTGGTCACGGACGTGTGTCTGTGCGAGTACACCAGCCACGGACACTGTGGGGTCATCCGTGATGGCGAAGTGCGCAACGACGAAACGCTCGACCTCCTCGCGCGCGAGGCACTCTCACACGTCGAGGCGGGGGCGGACATCGTGGCGCCCTCAGACATGATGGACGGCCGGGTAGCCGCGTTGCGGCAGGCCCTCGATGAGGTGGGGCGCGAAACGGTCCCGATTATGGCCTA
>JANWHL010000040.1 GCA_025450405.1 Ktedonobacterales bacterium | reverse complement strand
GGAAGAGCACCTCCGCGTCGTTGAGCAACGCCCTGGCCAGGCTGACCCGCTGGCGCAGCCCCTTCGAGAGCGCGCCGCAGAGATCATTGGCCCGGCCGGCGAGGTTGACGGCCCGGAGCGCGCGATCAATGCGCTGGCGGGCGTCGGGCAAGGCATAGAGGCCGGCGAAGCACGCAAGGTTCTCGGCGACGGTGAGCCGGAGGTAGAGGCCCGGCGCCTCTGGCATGATCGCGATCCGCTGCCGGATTGCCACGCCGTTCTCCGGCGCGAGCGGGAGTCCGACGACCGTGGCCGCGCCTGCAGTTGGCGCGATGAGCGTGCCGAGCGTCCGCACCGTCGTCGTCTTCCCAGCCCCATTCGGCCCGAGAAACCCGAAGACCTCGCCGTAACCGATCTCAAACGAGACGTCCTGGAAGGCGACGCGGCCGCCGAAGCGCTTGGTCAGATTGAGGGCGGAGAGGGCGGGGCCGCTCCGCTTCGCGTCAGGCGCCGCTGCCATCTCCGTGCTCATGATCCGATCACCTCGCGAGGTCAATGAACGTGATCACAAATCGGTCGCATAGGTCGAAGTCGCCAGCAGTGATCTGACACTACCACCGCTGAGGTTGAGACGCAAGCGCCTTGCCGCGGCGGCGCGGCCTTCCGCCCAGGGGGACGCTTCCGGAAGGCGTCAGTATGGGCCAGAGCGTGCGGGCGGTGTGCCTCTTGACGCCGAGTGACGCGTCCGTTATTATCCAACTGGTTAGTTAGCGCGCGGCACTTGCGGATGGAGGGCATGCGATGGCGATCGAGGCGGAGTCCACGCCCGCCGGCGACAGGACGCACGACGGATCACCGAACGGGCGCGGGAGGGAGCGCCGGCGAGAACCAGGACGAGAGCGCGGGCGAGATCGGGGAATGGTGCGCGGACGAGAACGTGACGCCGCCGCCGCCCGCGAGGCGATTCGGCGCGCCGCCGAGGAAGTGTTCGCGCGTGACGGGTTCGCGGGCGCGCGCGTGGACGCCATCGCCGCCGCCGCCGGCTATAACAAGGCCCTAATCTTCCACTACTACGGCGACAAGCTCGGGCTCTACCGCGCCGTCGTCGGCCGCATGAAGGAGAACGTCCAGGGCGAGTTCGCCGCCGTGCTGACGCCGGTCGTGTCTGGCCAGGCGACGCCCCCGACCGCGCGCGAGGTGCGCGCCTTCATCGCGGGCGCCGTCCGGTGGACGTTCGACTACTACGGCGACCACCCGCTGGCGGCGCGGATCCTGGCGTGGGAGGCGGCCGAGGGCTGGTGCACCTTCACCATGATCAAGGACGGCGAGGGCGGTGCCGCGTGGGTTAGCCCGGTGGCGGCCTATCTGCGGCGCGCCCAGGCAGCGGGCATCGTGCGGCCGGACCTCGATCCCGTCCTGATCATCGCCAATGCCATCACCCTCACACTGAATTACCACCTCGCAATCCCTCGCTATCGCCTGTTCTTTCCCGGTGTGGATCTCGACTCGCGGGCGGCGCTGGCACGCGCCCGCGAGCAGATCGTCATCCAACTGTTAGACGGCACTCTGCTGGTGGCCCCGGAGGTTTAACATGCGGCTGGACTACAAGTGGCAGGCGGCGATCGTCTGCGCGATCGGCCTTTTCATGGCGGTGCTCGACAACACGATCGTCAATGTCGCCCTGCCCCAAATGGCCCACGCCTTCAAGACCGATTTCCAGACGATTGAGTGGGTGGTGACGGGCTATTTCCTGGCGCAGGCGGCGGTGATCCCGGTCACCGGCTACCTGAGTGATCGCATCGGGACCAAGATTACGTTCATCACCGCGCTGGTGCTCTTCACCGGCGGATCGGCCCTCTGCGCGTTCGCGCCCAGTAAAGAGATGTTGATCGCCTTCCGCGTGCTGCAAGGCGTGGGCGGCGGCGCGCTCTTTCCCATGGCCTTCGCCATCGTGTTTCGCGTCTTTCCGCCGGCCGAGCGCGGTCCGGCCTCGGCCATCATCGGGGTGCCGGTGCTGCTGGCTCCCGCCTTCGGCCCGACGATCGGCGGCTATCTGACACAGACCTTCGACTGGAGCGCGATCTTCACTGTCAACATTCCGATCGGGATCATCGCGGTCATCCTCGCCGCCGTGGTGTTGCGCGGTCGCGCCGCCGACCACGCGGTGCTAGCCGGCGAGCATGGTGAGGAGCCGGCCAGCGGCCAGCGCTTCGACGTACTGGGGCTGCTGCTGGCGATGTCGGGGTTCACGGCGCTGGTCTATGGCATCACTGAGGCGGGCGCGCATGGCTGGAACGACACAGTCTTCGATCGCTATCACCTCGGCGGACTGACCATCGACGTCAGTGTCGCGCGCTTCCTCATCGTTGGCGGGGTGTTGCTGCTGCTCCTGGTCATCAACGAGCTGGTCGTGAAAGACCCGGTAATTGACATCCGGCTCTTCCTGAACTACACCTTCTCGATCTCGAACGTGCTGCTCTGGGCGATCACTGGTCTGCTCTTCGGCAGCCTGATCCTCATTCCCGTGTTTTTCGAGACCATCCGCCAGCCCAACTACGGGCCGCTGGAGACGGGCCAGATCCTGATCTCGCAGGGGCTCGCGGCGGCCATCACCACGGTGTTCGCGGGCCAGCTCTATAACCGGATCGGACCGCGAATAATGGTGGCGGTCGGGTTCGCGCTGCTCGCGATCGGGAGTATCGGGTTTACTTTGCTCGATCTTCATACGTCGGGCTGGTCCGTACAGGGCTGGCTAGTCGTACGCGGTCTGGGGCTGGGCCTCACCAACATCCCGTTGCAGACGCTGGTGGTGTCAGCGGTCAGCAACCGCGCGATGGCGCGGGCGTCGTCGCTGGTGAACGTGACGCGGCAGGTGGCGGGCGCCATCGGCGTCGCGGCGCTGACGACCTACCTGACGCAACAGACGAAGAGCCAGGTGGCCGCCATCACGACGGCGTTTCAGGGCGCGCCGCTGGCGCAAGCCAAAGCGCTCTGCTTCGCTCAGAACGGGCCGAATGTCCCGGCGATCCAGACGTGCGTGGCGCACGCCGCGCAGCACTATGTGACGTCGCGCGTGCCGGGGGCCATCGTGACCAGCCTCAACCAGACCTTCATGATCACCGTGATTGGCTGCGCGGCCTGTGTGCTGCTGGCGCTGATCGTCGGACGCGACCCGGCGGTGGAGGCGGCGAAGCGCGCGGCGGCACGCGGGGATCAGGCGGAAGCGCCGCGGGTCGTCGTGGGGGAGTAGGAGGGATTCACAAGGAGGAGGGACTCACAAGGAGGAAACAGAGGACACAGAGGGACAGAGAGGAGCGACGAAGAAGAGAGACGGAGGATCTAACCACAGAGGGCACAGAGGAGGAGAGAGGGAGGGGACGGAGAGAGGGACGAGGGAACCGCCGAGGACGCGGAGAATGCCGTGGGACGCGGCGGCCGACGAATGAAACCACAGAGGACACGGAGGACACAGAGGGGCGGCGAGCGGCGAGCGGCGATGGAGAGGCGCGGCTATGCCGGCATCTCGAGCAGATCGGGCTCGACCCATTCCGCGCGGGCGGCGGGACTATCCATGGTGGCGCGGTGCCAGTGGCGGTAGGGGAGATCTTCGTCGAGGAGCTGGGGGAACGCGGCGAGGTAGGCGTCGAAGGTGGTGAGGTCAGGCCGGGTGCGCGCCAGATGGTTGACGATGCGCACCCAGAAGCGGGTAAGGGTCTCGTGATACTTCGCGGCCTGCCCGTGTTGGGTGGCGAAGTCGCGGATGCCGGCGGTGATGATGGTGGTGGCGTCGTCCACACCGTGCCGGCGTGTGAGACACCAGGCGAGCCGGAGATGGTCGCGATGGTGGAAGCGCGCTGGGGGCAGCGCGCCGCTGAGGAAGGCGTGCGCGAAGTCGTCGTCGAGGATGGCAGGGGTAGGGGCCTCGTGACCCGCGCCGTGGGCGTCGTGATCCGCGCCACGGGGCGTGGCCGCGGGGTGGGCGTCGCTCGGAACGGCGTGCGATCCATCGCCGGGGCGCGCTGCTAAAGGCGTGTGGGCGTCGTGTAGGTCATGCGCGTCAAAGGCGTCAGATGGGTTGCGGCGGTGGGTCATGCGCTAGCTCCTCCTCCAGGGCACGCAGCACGCGCCGATACGCGGCGAGGTCGCTGGAGCCGGTCCGCGCGCTGACGCGCGCTTCGAGCGCGTCCAGGACGGCGCGCACATGTTCCGCGACGGGTTGGCCCGTATCGGTCAGATGCAGCAGGACCAGGCGGCGCGAGGTGGGATGTGGCCCCCGCCGGACCCAGCCGCGGCCTTCGAGGCGGTCCACCAGGCTGGTCAGGGTGGACCGCTTATGGCCAAAGCTCCGGTGCAGGTCGTTGATCGAGCAGGGCGCGTGGCGCACGAGATAGGCGAGCACGTTGACTTCGGCCTCGGTCAGGCGCGGATCATTGAACGTGTCGCCGAAGACGCGGTCGATCCACAGCGCCACCGCGTGGGTGGCGTGCTCCAGCGCTGGGACGATGGGTTGCGTGCCGCGCATGTTCATACGTGGTCGTATTGTACGATGGCGTAGTATCGTCGTCCAGGGTGGATGGTGAGGGTGGTGGGACAACTCATCGCGATCGCCGGAAGGTGGCGGCCACGGTCGGGCGGGGTGGTCGGGAGAGCATGCGAAATTGTATTCCGCGTGTAATCCTGAGTTGGGGACAGGTCGTGGGGGCGGCGGGCGGTAATCAAGGGAAGCCCCAGGACGGCGCGCCGTCAGCGATGAGGCTGATAATGGCGGCGCAATCGCGGGCGGGGTGGTCAAGGGGGGCGGATCGTGTGGCGAGGATGCGGAATGGAAGTTCCGCGTGTCATCCTAAGCTTCGAGGACCGCGGGCGGGCAACAGGCTATTTTCAGGAGAATCTGGGCTGGCGAGCGGGCACTTAGGGGTGGCGGGCACAGGGGGGGCAGGTCCGGCGACGACGTGGCCATTGGGCTATTTTCGGGCGAAGCGCCCAGGGGGATGCCAACGACACCCTCTGAGCGCCAGGGGGCGTGGTC
>JANWHL010000039.1 GCA_025450405.1 Ktedonobacterales bacterium | reverse complement strand
CCGCGCCGCCGGAGCCAGCCCCCAGGCGAATACCACAAACACGGCCAGCGTGACGACCACCGCGCGCCAGGTACGCCGCGGCGGCCAGGGCAGCCATGGAAGCCCAGCCCGCGGGCGGCGCAGCGCATCAGCGAAGTCAGGTGGAGGGCGAACCGGCAATTCAGGCGACTGGGCAGCATCTGGCATGGTCGCGCCTCCTTGCCACCAGGCGAGCGCCGGGCCAGTTCGAGGTCCGTCCCACCGCGCACCCAGTATACCGCCATCGCGCCAAGCCCGTCGCGCCAAGCCGGTCGCGCGCGGGTGGCCACACCCTTCGGCGCGATCCATGCCACGTCCAGAGTGATACCATGCGGGGACACCCCTCACGCCGGAGTGGTCGCGGATAGTGGCGGCTTGTGATCAGGAGGCATCAGCGATGGAATACCAGACTCTCCTCGTGGAGCGCGCGCTCCCGATCGCGCGCATCACCCTGAACCGCCCCGAGCGGCGCAATGCCCTCGCCTTGGACCTGATGGAGGAGTTGACTTCGGCGTTCAAGACCCTGGGCGGCGACGACGACGTCCGCGCGATCATCCTGGCGGCGAACGGCCCGGCCTTCTCGGCCGGCCACGATCTGCGCGAGCTGGTGGACGGCGATATCAACCAATACCGGCACGTCTTCGACGTCTGCACGGACCTGATGACGACCATCCAGTCAATTCGTCAGCCCGTGATCGCCCAGGTCGCGCGCATCGCCACCGCGGCGGGGTGCCAACTCGTCGCGACGTGCGACCTGGCCGTGGCCGCCGAAGACGCCAAATTCGCCACGCCCGGTGTGAAGATCGGGCTCTTCTGCACCACACCGATGGTCGCGCTCAGCCGCGCCGTCGGGCGCAAGCGCGCGCTCCAGATGCTGCTGACCGGTCAGGCGATCTCAGCCGAGACGGCGGCGGAGTGGGGTCTGGTCAACCAGGTCGTGCCGGCGGATGAGCTGGAGAGCGCCACACGTGCGCTGGCCGTGGCGGTCGCCGAGTCCAGCCCCCTGACTGTCGCGCTCGGGAAGCAGGCGTTCTACACGCAGATCGACCTCGACCAGCCCAAGGCCTACGCCTACGCCAAGGAGATCATGAGCATGAACGCGCTGGCCGCCGACGCCCAGGAGGGCATGTGCGCCTTCCTCGCCAAGCGCGCGCCAACCTGGGTCGGCCGTTAGCCCCAACCATTCCACACAACGCGCTACCCGCGAGGTGCGCATCTTCCCTTGCCCGCCGCCCTGGCATCCGCCCCCTGGCTCCCCGCCGCCAGGCACGCCCGCTCCGTCTTCCCCTCGCCTCGTCGCGCTTCCTTCTGTCTTCCCCTCTCCTCGCGAGGAGAGGGGGCCGGGGGATGAGGACCCCCAGCCTACGGGTGCCCACCCAGCCCGGCCGCGGCCACCAGATCGGCCCAGTGGCCGGCCGGATCGTCCGACCGCAAGATATCAAAATAGCTATACCAGAGGATCAGACGCGGGTGCGAGTTCGCCAGGGCGAGTTGGAGCATCTCGCGCATCTCCGCGCGCGTCGGGAAATGCGTGCACGGCGCGCAGCCCGGACGTGGGTCGGCGTATTCCGAGTTCATGAACGCCTGGAGCACGAGGGCGGAGCTCTTGCCGGCGTGCGCCGCCAGCGATTGCTCCTTCTTCGCGACACTCCCCACCACCGATACCGGCAGGCCAGCCGGGCCAAATGGATAAATGTCCGGCCCAATCACCTCGGCTGTGTCCGTGAACGGGCTCGTGAGGGCACCCCACGCGGGAACCGCGGCATCCGAGATGAATAGCCGCGGATGGTGCGGATCGACCTCACGCACGTAGTTAGAGAATCCCAGCACCTGAGCATGATACTTCGGCAGCGTCTCATCGCCGATGTAGTATCCCCACGTAGCCGGAAGGTCCTTCACCAGGCCCACCACATAGCGGATGAACCCGTGGCTATCCGCGCAGCCGCACGTGGCGGCCAAGGTGGGATACGCTTTGCGGAGGTCCGAACCGTTCCAAAACGTCGCCGCGTCCATCGCCCAGATGATCTTCAAGCCCAGCGCGTGCGCGCGGCCGGCGTACGCCAATTGTTGCGAGGCGGTGCCATAGAGCTGGTCGTAATTGAGGACAAGACGAAAGCCACCGGCGGCGATGCGATTCAACCGGTCCAGACACACATCCCCGCGGCTTGGACCGCAGCCCTCATACACACCCTGCCCATCCGGCGGCTGCCATGCTCCTGGCGGCCCATGCGTGGCCACGGCCGGCCCCGTGGCCGGGCTTCCCGTGGCGCCGGTCCACACGGGAATGATGCTGGCAAGCACGGCGAGCGCTAGCAGACCCACCACCACATACGCCCCGCCCTGGTGCGCCGCCGCGGCCAAACGGACCGACCGTCGGAGCGTCCGCACTGGCGCTGATCGGGCCCGCGATCGGCGGGCCGCACCACCGCGCGTCGCCGGGCGTTCATCCATCCCGGGTTCATCAACCTCGTGGGCGGCCATCCTCTGGGCACCCACCAAGACCGGCTGGCCGGCCACCACTACCTGCGCTGATACTGGATCGGCTCGCGCCACCAGGGGTGAGGACGTCGCGACGCCCGGATGCGGCGTGGCAGCCACGCCCTCAGCCTCACCATGACCGCCAGCGGGCTGCGCATCCCCACGACCACTCCCGCGCCGCCCGGAGGTGGGCGTGTGCGCGCGCATTGGATGGATGAGCGGTGGCCCGATGTCCGCGCCCGGAATCTCCACGGCCATGTGGGCCAGATCCAGATCGGGCAGTGGTACCAGTGTCGGCACGTATGGTTCACTTGGCACGCCTGGCGCGCCGCGCGGGCGCTCATGCGGCGCCATCGCGGGTGGACGCGACGTCGGCTCCATGACGGGCGCGCCGGATCGCCGCACGGCCGGAAAGTCGCCCAGTGTGATGGCGGGCGCCATCCCTAGCGAACGACTTCGCCGGAACAGCCGGCCAACTTCCTTCGCCGCCTCGCGCGTCAGGGGGTCGGGGTCGAGCTCGAGCACTCGATAAGTGTCAAGACCTTCGCGCACCGCCGCGCGCGCCGCCCGCGCCCAATCAGTCGAGCGGCGACGCCGACCCACATCCGCCACCTGGGCCCCGTCCCGCCCCTGCGCGACAACCTGGTCCAGCAGCCAGTCCTCAACCGGTGCCGACGTACCGGTCGCCAGCTCCGCCAGCAGCGTCAGGACCGCGTCCTTGTCGGGCAGAGCGGGGGCGCGGATCAGCTCGATGAGGAATGGCACCGCGTACGGGGTCGCCTCATACACCTGACCGTGGTGCCAGATGCTCGTCCGGAGGCCAAACATGCCGGCCTGGCGTGTGGCTTCATTGCGGGACATCAGGGCGCGGATCAGGTGTGGTACATCCTCCGCGCCGCCCTGCGCGTGCCTGAGCCGTTCCCAGGAGATGCGCTCCAGTCCTTCGAGCACGCGTTCCCCCTCCGGCGCTCCGTGGTTCCCCTACTGATCAGTCTATCATAGCGGGGAAGGCCGCGCGTGCCGTCTGGTACTTCGGCGCATGGGATCGTAGGCCGATCGGCCCGGTGGCTCCTCGCGACCTAGCTGGGCTCCTCGCCGGGCGTGAGCGGATATTTGAGGCCGGTACCGGTATTGAAGAGCACCACGCGCTCGTCCGCGCCCACCCACCCCGCCGCGCGCAATTGGACCAGCGCCGCCAGCGTGGCTCCGCCTTCCGGCGCGGCGAAGATGCCCTCATCGCTGGTGATCAGGCGCGCATGCTCGGCGATCGCGTCCTCGGGCACGGCCACGGCGACGCCCCCGCTCTCGCGCACCGCGCGCAAGATCAGGTAGTCGCCGACGGCGGAGGGGACACGAATGCCCGACGCGTAGGTGTGGGCGCCCTCCCATGGTCGTGCCCGCTCGGCACCCTCGGCAAACGCGCGCGTGATCGGCGCGCAGCCCTCAGCCTGCACACTGACCATGCGCGGCCGCCGCGCACCGATCCAGCCGAGCGCCTCCATCTCCGCGAACGCCTTCCACATCCCCACGATGCCCGTGCCGCCGCCAGTGGGATAGATGATGACGTCGGGCAGCGCCCAATCGAGCTCGGTAGCCAGCTCATACCCCATCGTCTTCTTCCCCTCGCAGCGGTACGGCTCTTTGAGCGTCGAAACGTCGAAGGCGCCGGTCTCGGCCGCGTGGGCGCGAGCCAGCGCACCCGCCCGGTCGATCAAGCCGTCCACCAGGTGCACCTGTGCCCCGTATGCGCGCATCTCCTTCTGAAAGAGCGTCGGCGTGTCCGCCGGCATGAACACATCCACCGGAATGCCGGCGCGAGCGCCATACGCGGCCAGCGCCGACCCGGCGTTGCCCGCGGTGGGGATCGTGAACGCACGCACCCCCAGCTCGCGGGCGCGCGAAACCGCGGCCGAGAGTCCACGCGCCTTGAAACTGCCGGTGGGGTTCAACCCCTCGTCCTTGATCAACAGGTTCGTGAAGCCCAGGCGCTGGCCCAGCCGCGGCGCGGCCAGCAGCGGCGTGCCGCCCTCACCCAGCGAGACGATGTGGGCCGGGTCGCGCACGGGCATCAGCTCGGGAATCCGCCACATCCCCGACGCGCGGGCCGCCACCGTGTCGCGGTCCAGTTCGCGCCGCCCCCGCTCCAGGTCATAGCGCGCGTAGAGCACCCCGCCGTCCTCCGGGCACAGCGTTTGAAGCACGTCGGCGTCATAGACACGTCCACACCGGGTGCATTCGAGGTGGGCTAGCAAATTCGCCATCGCTGTCGGCGTTCCTTTCTCAGTCTCCGTGTTCTCGCCGTCTCCAACGCCGCGGCACGCCGCGCCCAGGTTCGTCGCTCTCGCAGTATATGGCGCCAACGCTGTTGACCGGCCCAACGCGAATGTACGACCCTCTTGGCCCGTCGCCCACGTTCCGGCCCGCGGAATGCGGTATTCCGCCCACCGGCCGCCGACCCCGCGCGCCATCCCCCCGTTGCCACGGCGCCCCGGACACCACACCGGCGGATCTGGAGGCCAACCACCATGAACCTCACCGGCACCTACACGCTCTATGTCCCTCGGCAGCGCGTCTGGAACGCTCTGCTCGATCCCCGGATCCTCGAGCACGCGATCCCCCGGTGCGAACATCTGGAACGTCCGGACCTGGATACCTACCACATTCGGGTAGGGATAGGGCTCGCGGCGATCCGTGGTACCTACGAAGGCACCCTGCGCCTATCTGACCGCACACCACCAGAACGCTATCGCTTCCACGCCGAGGGCGCGGGCACGCGTGGCACCCTCCAGGGTGATGGTACGGTCGCGCTGGAGGCCCGCGACGCCGGGACCACCGTGGTCACCTATCAGGGGCACGCGCAGCTTGGCGGCGCGGTAGCCGGTGTCGGCGCGCGGCTGGCCGAAGGCGCGGCACGCACACTAATCAACCAGTTCTTCGCGCGCCTGGCCGACATCCTCATCGAGCCAACGGCGGCCGTGTCGGCGGCCTACAACGGCGGCCGTGCCCCCGTGTCCGTGGGCGCCGCGGCGTCCTCGGCACATGCGGAAGCCACCGCGGCCCCCACAGCGTCAGGACTCTACGTTCCCGAGGCACGGCCCCTGTCCGACGCCACGCACCCGTACGAGGCGCTCCCCCTGGCCCCGGAAGTCGCGTCCGCACCGCCCTTCTCCGGACCTACCTCCGACGTCGCCATGCAAGCGGCACGCGCCACGGGCCTGCCAGTCCCCGCCCCCGCGCTCGCTCGCGCCATGGTCCGACGCGCCGGCCTGACCGATGGCTCACTCGAGAGCGAGTGGCGCATCGCGCGCCAGCTCATGGTGGGCAGCGTCAGTGTGCTCGTCGTCGGGCTCGGCATCGTCGCGCTGCTGGCGGCACGCCGCCGCCGCTCCGCTTAACTTGCCGTCAACGCCCCGACCCAGGCAAGCCGTCGCATCCGAGACCCCGCGCTCTTGTCGCCGCTTGTCGCCGACTCAGGTCCGCGCGGGACGTCATGCCGCCGCGCGCCTGTCGGCCGCCCGGTTACGGCGCGTCGCGACCAGGTTCCCGCTCGCCCGCCACCATATCGCGTCCGCGCACCTTGGCGATCACGCCTGCCAGCGCCGCCCCGGCGTCCACATCAAGACTATTGGCTAGCACCAGCAACACATACAGCACGTCGCCCAGCTCGTCGGCGACCGCCGCCTGGGCCTCCGTGGCCTTGATGCGCTTGGGGCCATGCGCCTGGTTCACGGCGCGCGCCAACTCGCCGCACTCCTCGAAGAGCCGCGCCAGGTTCGCCAGCGGTTCCCAATAGCCCCCGAGCGCCTGAATCGTCGTGTCCACCTCGGCCTGCGCCCGCCCCAACGTCAGATCGTCGCCGTTCATTATCGTCCTCACGCTTCCCGCCATCGCGCCCTCGCTCTACGCCACCGTGCCTCTTGCGCGTCCCCATGCCGCGCGGTCCGCCACACGCACGACGAAGCGCTGCCCAGACCACACCGCGTCCACGGCGCAGACCTTATTATCCACCAAACCCGCCCCCAGCCCGATCTCACGCACCACGTCATCCGAGAGATCGGTCGGTACACGCGACGCGCGCTTCGGCCAGCAGATCCATAGGCCGCCGGTCGGCGCCAGGCGCCCGACGAGATGTGGGAAGTCGCCAGCGAGCGCCGCGCGCGCCACCGCGAAGCACACGATCACGTCCAGATCGAGCGCGTCCACCCCGGGCGCATCCGCCGCCCCCAACTCCATAGCGACTGGCGGCACTCCCAGCGCCTCGGCGAACCCATCCGGCGCCCCGACGAGCGCCACGCGCGCGCCCGGCTGAATGCCCAACTTGCGCCGCAATGTGGGCGCATCCTCCACCACCGGCGTCCCTCCTCCACGTGCCGGCACGCGCTCCGCGCCCGGCGCTCCCGCGTTTGGCACCCCGCAACTCGCGCCACGGTGACGCGCTAGCGGCGTCAGGGCAGTGCCACGCGTATCATGTCCGCGACTCGCTCCGCGCCGCCTTCGTCGGCATCGTCCAGACGGACCAGACCATCACGGGCAAGGCCCGCGACGATGTCGCGCAGCCAGGCGAGATCGCCCTCAGTCCAGTCCGGCTTCACCCGCGGACCCAGCTCCGGCAGCGCCAGCGAGTCGCCAGGCGCCAGCGCACGCAGCGCGGCGAGCGCCCGCCCGCGGAAATAGCGCGATGTGCTGGTGAACGGTTGGGCCGCGGGGCGCCGCCCAACGCGCCGCGTGGTGCTCACACCATTCCCGCCGTCACCACCGACCGCATACCCCGCTCGCTCCTCCGCCACGCGATCCGACGCCACGCGATCTGAGGTATCGGCCGCCGTTTTCATCGCGGCCGAGCCCCCGGAATGCGCCGCGCGTTCGGCACGGAGACGCGCCAGCGCCTCGCCCGAGGGGAAAAGCGTCACCCGACCAACCTCCGCATAGGCCGCGCACTCCGTCGTCAGCGGACAGTGTTCGCACGCGGGCCGCCGTGCGCCGCAGATCGTCGCTCCGAGGTCCATCAGCGCCTGCTGCCAATCGTACGCCCCGGCCGGGTCCCGCGGCAACGCCCACTCCGCCAGCGCCAACGCCGTGCGGGCCGCCGCCATACCAGACGGCCACTCCGCCGGCTCGATCCCGCGAAATACGCGCCAGAGTACCCGCCGAATATTGGTATCCACCGTCGCCACCGGCAGCCCGAGCGCGAAGCACGCCACCGCGCCCGCCGTGTAGCGGCCGATGCCCTTGAGCTCCAGCAGCCCATCCAGTGTCGGCGGCAGCGATCCACCGAAGCGCGCCACCGCCTGCCGCGCAATCTCCCACAGCCGGACGGCCCGGACATTGTAGCCGAGCGGCGCCCAGGCGCGGATCACGTCGGCGGTGGGCGCGGCGGCGAGCGCCTCCAGGGTCGGGAATCGCTCCAGGAACTCACGATACTTCGGCAGCACGCGCTCCACCTGCGTCTGCTGCAGCATGACCTCGGAGACCAGCACGGCATATGGATCGCACGTGTGGCGCCAGGGCAGATCGCGACCGGCGGCGCGATACCACGCCCGCAGCGCGTGCTGGACGCGCCCGCGCCGCGCGTCATCCTCCGGCATGGCGGGCGCATCCATCGAGACCGGGCGTCGTCGCGCGCGTTGAGTCATCGGGGCGGATTTCCATTCGTTCGCGCCAGGAGGGCAGGCGTCTCAACTCGCCGTCACCCAAAGATTGTGGCGACCTGCGCGGTGAAACCTGGCACCACATCGGCGCCATCCAGTTGGTCGTCCACGCCCAGGGTCACGGGCTCCACGCCGGACCGATGGACCACACCACGCTTGCGCGTTGGATACACAACCCACACCAGCCACACTCCGGCGTCCAGCCACATGCGGACTTTCGCGCCGATCGCACGCGGCCGGTCGCCGGACGACACCACCTCCACAACCAGGTCCGGCACCACGCGCACCCAATCGCGGCCGATCGCCCCCGGAGTGACCCGGCTGGCCTGGATGAAGGCGAAGTCGGGCGCGCGCACGGTATCTGCCGCCAGCTCGAATCTGGTAGCCGCCAAGGCGACGCCGAGTTCCTGTGAGGCGATGTACCAGCCAAGGAAGTTCCCCAAGTGGGCGGCCGCAACGCCGTGGTTGGCAAACGCCGGCGGCATCGCCACGATCTCCCCTCGTACCAGCTCCAGCCGCAACCCTTCGCGAGGCATGGCGGCGAACTCCCTGGCCGTCAGGCCGCGGTACTCGTCCGTCATGTCCGGCATAGCCTGCCCGAGGTGCTCGTCCTCATCCCGCTGTTCCTGTGGTGGCGCGAACATCGTCTCGCCTCCCATTCACATATGGCGTGCGCCCACACCGGCATTGCCACGGCAATGCTTGTACTGTTGGCGCGCCCGCCCTCGGCATCACTCGCATTCTACCCTATGCCGCGTGTGCGCTTGAGCTCAAGACTCCTATGCGTGTCTGGTGGAATCCCTCTTCCTTCGCGTGAGGCGTCGTCTGAGCGCGGACTGCCATCAAGCCTGAGTAAACGTTCCCGTCGTCGCGACTTGACTCGGAACAGACCAGGAATGGCAGCCCGCACCGTGCTTACCCACACGTAGATGGACAAATGGCTGGGTCGCCGCCGGGCCTTCGTCCCCGCGCCCGCCGCGCTCGCTTCACAAACCCCGATCACGGCATTCCGGCTCCCCTCTCCCAATCGATGGAGCGGAGCCGGGGGTGAAGAGCGCTCTGCCTCCCCCTCGCCGTCGCATTGGCGAGCGAGCCGGGGGGGGACTCCCAGCGCTGAGGCTCCTCACGGCCCCTCTGTGTCCTCTCTGTCCTCATTGTGAATCTTCCGCGTGAATCTTCCGCCTACCGCCGCGGCGCGATGCCCAGCCGGCCCATCTCGAACGCCAGCGTCTCGCGCAGACCCTCCTCCAGCGGGCGCATCGTCAGCCCCAGCTCGCGCCGCGCCTTCGCGTTGTCGCCGGTGTAGGTGACACCCGCGCCGGAGCGCAGCGCCTCGGCCGTGTAGGTCGGCGGCAGCGGCGCTACCGCCCCGAGCGGCCCGGCCAGGGCCGCGCCCATCCGCAGCACGGACGGCGACACGTGCACGCGCGGCGCCGGGATGCCGGTGATGCGCTCCGCGATGGCGAGCGCGTCCACGAGCGTGTGCACGGGGCCCGCGATGATGTAGCTTTCGCCGGGCCGCCCGCGCTCCAACGCCAGCACATGCCCCCGCGCTGTATCGTCCACGTGGCCCCAACAATACGCCGTGCGCGCCGGCACCAT
>JANWHL010000038.1 GCA_025450405.1 Ktedonobacterales bacterium | reverse complement strand
TCCAGTCGGACGTCACGACCATGGATGATAACATCACCAAGGTCATCGTACCGCGCATCCTGGACGCGCTCAAGTACCCCGGTGCGCAGGCCGCTGGCGACCTGGTGATGCTCAACTACTATGACCCATTCATCCGGGACTGCCCGAGCTCGCTCGATTTTGTGCATACCTTCAACGCGCACCTGGCGGCGGACGCCGCGATGTTCCGCATCCCGGTGGTGGACGTATTCACCGCGTTTGGCGGGGACACCGGAATGGCCAAGAACATCTGCCAGTACACGTGGATCTGCAGCGTGCAATTTCACGACTTCCACCCGACGACGGAAGGCTACAAGGTGATCGCGGGCGCGGTGGAAACGACCCTGAGCTACCCAGGCGCGAAGGCCCCCCCCGCCGCGCTACCAATGGGTGCGGCGGCACCGCGACTGACGTGGGGGGCGCCGCCGTCCGCTCTGGTCCCGCGTGAGGCGGCACGCGTGCCTGACCTGGTACGGCCGCGGGGGTGACGCGGCGCGCGCGATATTCGAAGCGCTATGACTGAACTGTATGATGTCAGGACTCATCTCGGCCACGGCGAGCATGACGAGGAGGTAGGCCATGAAACGGCAGGATGGCGACACGCTGCGGTTGGTCGCCCTGGGGGCGGCGGTGCTGCTGGAGGCTGTCGCGCTGCTGAGTGTGGTGCTTCAGAGCGCCATTTTGCCGCCCACACTTGGCAGTGGTATCTATCCGAATGTGGTCTCCGTGGCGGTCTTCGTCCTTCCATCGCTGGTCGGCCTGCTTTCGCGGCGCCTGGCGACGGCGCTCTTGTTCGGGATCCTGCCCTTCTGGGCGCTGGCGGTGGTCTATCTGGCCGTCTTCGCGCCAATCTACGTCATCGACCTGATCCAGTTGGGCGTGCTGGCTGAGCGCGTGGCCGCGACATCGATATTGCTTGCCCTGCTCGCGGCATTGGGTTGGGTGCTACGGTCCGTACTCTTTCCACAGACGACGAGTACGCTGGGGCGGCGCCGATCGGGCTGAACAACCACGAACACTCCGGCCAACTGGGCATATTTGGCCCGATGTGGGTCGATGGGCATCCACCGACGGCGCCGCGTGCATCGTCCCTGACTTTGCGCAGGGAGTAGAGCCGCAGTAAGCTGGCGCCTCTGACCGAGGGTTGGGCCCCTGGCCACCTTTACGCGTGATCGTCCCCACATGTGCCGGCCACTCGCGGTGGGACTGTCCATGGAATGGGTCTTGCTGCTGTGCCAATGTCTCCGTGAGGAGCGCATGGGCGGCCGGCGGTGAGGGTGGTGGACACACGCGGGGTGCGCCACTCCAGGTGCGCGGGAGCCCAGGACGCGCGCCCGCGGGGGCCCGCGCGGATAGAGAGAGATCGTGTCCATGGAGTTCAGCGAGGCGAGCCAGGTCATCGATGTGGAGCCAGGCTGGATGGCGGCGTCCGCGCTTGACCGCGTGCGCTCGCCCGAGCTTGGCGCTCTGATGACTCGGGCCTCGTTCCGCGGGACGGCGGATTGGGACTGGGTGCCCGTCGCGCCGTGCGAAGCGTGTCAGGACGGCGGCCTGAGGGTCGCCGGGACGGTGCGTGTGCGCAACGCATGGCGGTTGGTACGCGCGTGCGACACGTGTGGCGCGGTCACGCTGAGTGAGTCGTCGCCACGTCCGCCTAGCCCGTAACGGGCGCAAACGCCAAGTCGCTAGCGCCATATGGGGTGCCCGGGTGAACACGCATTGAGCGTGAGATTCGCTACCTGGCGCCTGAGGGCGTCCACGCCTCGGCCAGCACGTCCCGGTAGCGGTCAATCCAGGGCCAGAAGGCGTTGGACCATTCCAGGCGCGGCAGGATGGCCTCGTCGGGCGGCGGCCCGCCAAAATCGTCGGCGAAGACGAGGTCCTCGGCGATGCCGTTGACCAGCACAATTGGGAACGCGAGCGTCAATGCATCGCCCAGCAGCGCGGACTCACCGTCGGCCGGCGGCGCGACCGCCCCATAGGCGCGCAGGAAGGCATGCGCTTTCGCGATGTCGAGTCCATCGTCCGCCTGGGGCTCGGTGCCGCCGGATTCATCCTCGCGCAGGCCGGTGAAACAGATCAGCGCATAGGCGAGCTCGTCCACGCGCCTGGCCCAGTGTGCGGCGTCGAAGTCGTAGAGGCCCGCGACCGCGTCATCCGCGAATCCCAGGTTGTGGGCTCGGTAGTCGCCATGAATGTGCAGCTCCGGCGGGCCGGGACGCGCGGCGAGCGCGGTGGCCGCCAAGGCGATCCGATCCGTGCCGGACTCGGCGGCGCGCACTGTGGAGGCGGAAACGGCGGCCGAGATATCTGGGCGCTCGGCGGCGCGGCGGAGATTGTCCAGATACGCGTCAGCCACGGCAAGGGGTCCGCGGTCCGCCGGCCAGCGATGCGCCGGGCCGGGGAAGTGGGCGGAAGCTTGGTGGAGCAGGCCCAACATGGAGCTAGCGGCCGCGAGCGCGGATGCGTTGTTGGGACCGTCCGGGGCGAAACGCGTGCCGGGGCGCCACTCGAGGAGCTCAAACGCATCGTCGGCCATGAGGGTGTGTGTTGCGCCACCCGGGCGTGGTCGGGGTAGCGGCACTGGCAGACCCTCGGCGCGCAGGTGGCGCAGCCAGGCGTGGCGAAACGTGAGTGCTTCTTCGCCGATGCCTGGTGGCTGTCGGCGGAAGAGAAACCGTTCGCCGCCCGTCTCGATGACTGGGCGCAGGTCGCCGGTTAGGCTCCCCATCACCACGTCCACCACGCGCCAGTCACCGGGATCGAGTCCCCAAGCCGGTAAGATGCTCACCGCCTGGTCGCGCATGGCGTCGAGCGCCGCTGGCCCGCCGAGAGTCGGGCCGCCGTCGCGGTCGGGCGCGCCGTCTCGTTCCGGTGCGGCTCGTTCCGTTCCGGTGCGTTCCGGTCCGGTGCGTGTGTCGCGGGCGTCGCGTGCCCCATCGAAGTCGGTGGTATTCATGGTCCTCGTGGCCGTCCAGTCTTGGTGCTCGTCGCCGTTCAGGGTCGCCACTCATGAACCGCGGCAGCGGGCGTTCACTCGCCGCGTGCGGGTGATCCGGGTGTCGCCATGCCTTGTGGAGGTGCTGGTCTTCTGGTTAGCACGCGTTGTCCGTCGGCCAACCCCACACGCCCCATACAGTATGCCATCGCTCTGTGTGGGCTGGGGGCGCGACGGCACGCCGTCGGGGCATAGTGGGCCGCGTCGACCTGGCGTGCGGCTGTGCTATAAAAGTGCGGGCGCTTATGCGCCGCCCGCAGTCGCCCCCGACGTGGTCCCCACGTGCGGGGTGCCCGGGGCTGGTGCGGTCTGAGCGTGCATATTGGTGGCGGGAACCTCCATGCCACACAAGAACACGTCGACCGCCGTGGTGGCCATGGTCTCGGCCGTGAGCGTGCGGGCATCTGGCTGGGGGAAGACCTCGCGGGCGAGAAGGTAGAGCATCAGCGGGCCGGCGAAGCACCGCGCGGCGGCCCCAGGGTCCATGCGCCGCAACGTTCCGGCCGTCATCTGTCCCTCAAAGTAGGTGGTCAATAGTCCGAAGATGCGGCGTGGCCCGAGCGAATTGACCATCTCGGCGACGGCGGGGCGGCGGGTGGCCTCGCCCATCAGGAGCCGCATGATGGCGACGGCGGCTCGATTGTCCGCCATGCGGGCCATGGCCGTGGCGAGCCGAGTGAGCGCTTCGCGCGGCGGGAGGTCCATGAACTCATCGCCGTGGGCGACCACCTGCAGGATGGGCGTGCGCTCCTCCATGACGTGGCGAAAGAGGTCGGCCTTGTCCTTGAAGTAGTGGTAGATGAGGCCGGGCGAGCCGACACCGGCCGCGGCGGCGACGTCCTTATTGGTGGCCGCCTCGAAGCCTTTGCTGGCGAAAACCTGGAGCGCGCCGTCGATGATGCGCTGGCGCCTGCGCTCGTACTCGCGTTCATTGCGTGCTGGCATGCCGCCCCATCCATCGAGTCGATTCGCGTGCAGAATCACGCATCGCACTATGTGTGGGCTCGCCGCGACCCGCGCCAGTTCAGTTGCCGCCCGTACGACTGGCCACTCAGCCCCCAAGCGCGCCGCGTGCGTTGATTAACCGGACAATCGAGATGGTAGGGCCGACGCAAGGTCGCGTCAAGGGTGGGACGCGGCAGGGCCAATGGAACAATTGGCGTGGCACGCAGCGCCCGGGTGGCCGGCGGGGACGCGTGCGGCTCATTGGCCGCCAGTGCCGATGCCCTGACGCAAGAGTGCGCGGAGGGCGTCGGCGCGCCCGTGGAGCCATTCTGGGTGGCGGCCGCCGATGACCTTGCCGCCCCGCACGCGGCCGTACATGCGCACGGCGCGCAACAGGGCCAGTGTCATCTGGCGCTCGGTTGGCTCCCACCCGAGGGTGCGCGCGAGGGTGAGCTCCCGCATCGCGCTCTCATAACCGTCTTGATAGGCGGGGTCGTCGCCCGCGCCGCTGGAACCGCGTGGCTCAGGTGGCCAGGGCTCGTCGTCAGTGCCCCATGCGGCCATCTCGCCCTCCTCGCAACAAGTCGTCACGTGAAGTCATCACCTGAAGTCGTCACCCGAGGTCTACACCGCATCGCCCGCCCGTCCACGCGCGCTCGCGCGTCTCCGCCGACCGAGCGGGGTATACACGTCGGCCGCGCCCCTCAGTATAGCGCGCGTGCGGGTTCGCTGGCAAGGATACCGCCCGCACGCTGATTGTGGTGGCGAGACTCAGCGGATCGTCTTTCAGTGGTTTGGTGGTGGACGTGTGGGCGGGCTGAGGCGACTCACCGGCCGACCGTCCTAGCCCGTCCGTCTGTGGACGGGGCTGTGGATAAAGTCGTGGATATCTCGATTGGGCGGTGGGGAACGTGTGGAAGACGGTACGTGGCGCGCGCCGGACGGGAGAGGGTTTGCGGTGGCGGGCCGCCTGGAAGCTGGTATCCGTGGCCACCGACCGTGACGTCGCCAAGCGCAACCCGCCGACTTCCGGTCAAACTTTCCACTTATCCACGCCCTGGGGAGCGTTAGGCCGAGTTGCCAGTGGGCTCACCGCCAGGTACGCTAACTGGTGCGGCCAGCGCACACTGTGGTCACCATGCTCGCGCCGCGGCGCGACGGGCACTGTTCGCTCGATGGTATACTGGAATGTCCGTTCCACATGGGTGGGCGCCGCGGGCACGACGATGCGCGCCAGCCCAACATGGGGACCCCGGCCGCGACCGGCCCAATAACGCGGAGGGTGGACGTGGAAAAGCTGCTACCGCAAAACGTCGAGGCAGAGTCCGGGGTGCTGGGCAGCATCCTGATTGACCCGGAAGCCATCACGCAGGTGGCGGACTATCTGCGCCCGGAGGACTTCTACCGCGAGGCGCACCGGTCCATCTATCAAGCGGCGCTCGATCTCTACGAGCAGCATGAGCCAGCGGACCTGATTACGCTGACCGACGAGCTGGCGCGGCGCGGCCAGTTGGAGGACGTGGGAGGCGCGAGTTATGTGAGCTCGCTTGCCAACCAGGTGCCGACCAGCGCGAATGTCGATTTCTATGGCCACATTGTCGAGCGCACGTCGATTTTGCGGCGGTTGATCCACGCGGCGGGCCAAATCGCGGCGGTGGCCTACAACGAGCCGGACGCTACGGCCGCCCTGGACCAGGCGGAGAAGCTGATCTTCAACGTGAGCCAGCGTTTCTCGCGCTCGGACTTCGACCACATTCGTGACACGCTGCGCGAGTACATCGACAAGCTCGATCAGCTGCACGAGCACCGCGGCACCATCGTCGGCGTGCCGACAGGGTTCTCTGATCTCGACAAGCTGACGGGGGGCCTACAAAAGTCCGACCTGGTCATCCTGGCCGCGCGACCGGCGGTGGGCAAGACAGCCCTTGCTTTGTCGCTTGCTCATAACACGGCGCTGCGTCACGGCAACAGCGTGGCCATCTTCAGCCTGGAGATGAGCAAAGATCAGCTGGCCGGGCGCCTGCTTTCGATGGACGCGGGGGTGGACCAGGGCCGGCTGCGCACGGGATTCATTGACGATGACGAATGGGAGCGCATCAGCGCATCGGTTGGGCGGCTCTCCGACACGAACATCTACGTGGACGACACGCCGGGCATCACGCTGGTGGAGATGCGCAGCAAAGCGCGCCGCCTGATGATGGACCACGGCTTTTCGCTCATGGTGGTGGACTATCTCCAGCTGATGCAGGGCAGTGGCACTGGAAATCGCGGGCATGAGAACCGCGTACAGGAGGTCTCGGAGATCAGTCGCGGGCTGAAGTCGCTCGCGCGCGAGCTCAATGTCCCGGTGCTGGCGCTCGCCCAATTATCCCGCGCGGTGGAGAGCCGGACCGAGAAAAAGCCGCAGCTCTCTGACTTACGCGAAAGTGGTAGCATAGAGCAAGACGCCGATATTGTCATGTTCATCTACCGCGACGAGGTGTACAATCCCGAGACCGAGCGGAAGAACATCGCCGACATCATCGTCGCCAAACATCGCAATGGCCCCGTCGGTCAGATCAGTTTGTTTTTCCAGGCGAACCAGACGCGGTATCGTGACCTCGAGCTGCAGCGCGGCCCGGACTATTAGCGAGGAGAGGATCGCCGTGCCTGGATTCACCGGATTCCCCCCCGGGCGCAATCCCTTTGTACCGCTACCCGAGCAATTCTTCACCCATGTGCTGCCGGAGATCGACGACCTCAGCGAGCTCAAGGTGACGCTGCACCTTTTCTGGCTCCTGTCGCGCCAACGCGGCACTCCGCGCTGTGCCAGTGACCGCGAGTTGCTTGCCGACCCGCTCTTGCGCCGCGCGCTGCGACGCCGGGGAGACCCACGGCCGCCCGAGGAGCGCCTGCGCGCCGGACTTGAGTTGGCGCTCGCGCGCGGGACACTGCTCCGGGTGCGGGTGCGGGTGGATGGCGACGTGGTGTCGTGGTACTTCTTCCACTCCGCGCGCGGGCGGGCCGCGGTGGAACGTCTGTTGGGAGGCGAGATGGCGGCGGAGCGTCTGCTCGAGGTCGAGGGTCTTGGCGACGCCGGACGAGGCGATCCTGGGGCGCGCGCGCCGCTGCTGGTGGAGATTGAGCGGCCGAACATCTTCACGCTCTATGAGCGCAACATTGGCTTGCTGTTGCCGATGGTAGCCGAGGAGTTGCGGGACGCCGCCGAGCGGTATCCGGAGGAGTGGCTTGAGCTGGCGTTCCGCGAGGCGGTCCAGCAGAACAAGCGGAGCTGGAGCTACATCCGTGCCATCCTACGACGCTGGGAGGCGGACGGAAAGGGGGAGGCACATGGAACGCATGGGCGACATACTCGCTAAGCGATCCGTGCGACGCACGAGCCAGCGGCGTCCCAGCGGGCCATCCGGGCAGGCGAGCGTCG
>JANWHL010000037.1 GCA_025450405.1 Ktedonobacterales bacterium | reverse complement strand
TCGCGTGCGGCGGATGTGGTGCCTACGCCACCGGCTCAGCCGCGCCAAGCGCCGCGGCCGCCGTCGCGTCGGTCACCGGCTGTTCGGCCAGCGCGATGACGTTCCGCCACGGATCGCGGACCGTGACCACGCCGTTCGACGCCGCATGGTCGATCCCGGCGGCGGTGAGACGCGCCACCACGGCCTCACGCGCCGCCGCGCTCGGCAGCTCGATCGTGTAGAAGCGCAGGCCGGCGGTTCCCTCCGGCGCCGGGCCGGCGCCGCGACTTTGCCAGGTGTTCATTCCCAGATGGTGGTGATAGCCGCCCGCCGAGACAAACAGCGCCGCCGGCATCTCCGCCGTGATGTCGAAGCCGAGGATATCGTGGTAAAACGCGCGCGCCCGCGCGATATCGCCCACCTGCAAATGCACATGCCCGATGCGCGTCCCCGCCGCCATGCCGCTCCACGGCTGGGGTTGCGCGTCCGCCTCCGCGAGCACGCCGCGAATATCCACCGGATCAGCCGCCATCCGCACCGTGCCGCCGGCCCACGTCCACTCGGACCGCGGCCGGTCGCGGTAGACCTCGATGCCGTTGCCGTCGGGGTCCGAGAGATAGAGCGCCTCGCTCACCAGATGGTCGCCCTGGCCCGGCAGCCCATAACCGCTCTCCATCCAATGCCGCAGCCAGCGGCCCAGGTCGGCGCGGGTTGGCACCAGGATGGCGAAGTGGTAGAGGCCGGTGACACCATGGCCCGGGAAGGCCCGCGCGCCCGGCGCCTCCTCCAGCAGCAGCAGCGGCGTCCCCCCGGCGCCCAGTGTGGCCGACGCCTCGCCTCGCTCCAAGAGCGCGAAGCCCATGGCACCGGTGTAGAACGCCAGCGAACGTTCCAGATTGCCGACCGTCAGGGCGACGGGGCCGATCTGGGTCCCGGGGTCAATGGCGGACGTGGTGGAAGCCGCCACGTCGGACGTGAAATTGGGCTCGGCTTGCGGGCTGGCCATGTGAGGTCTCCTCATCCGCGCCGCGTCAGGCGGCGCCAGTGCTGTGGCGATGCGCGACTCACAAAGAGCGCGCGTCAAGTCGGGAAGCGTACGGCAAGGCTACACAGGGTTCATGGGCTTCAGCGGCTTCAGCCGGCGCGCGCGTGAACCGCGCGCAGCACATCGGCCACCGTCGTGTGATCCAGCTCATCCTCCATGGCCCGCGACGCGGCGGCAAACGGACTAGCCAGAGCGTCTTGAATATGCCGGCCAACGGGACAGTTCGGGTTCGGCGGCCGGGAATGGAGCCCGAAAAGCGCTTCGTCTTTGGCCACCGCCCGATAGACCGCGCGCAGCGTCAGATCCTCCGGGTCGCCAGCCAGCCGCCAGCCGCCGCCGTTGCCACCCTGCGAGCTCACCAGCCGCGCCGCGCGGAGCCCAGCCAGTGCGCGCCGGATCACCACCGGATTGGTGTTCACGCTGGCCGCGATGTACTCGGAGGTCACGGGTTCCGCGCGGCTCCGCGCCAGAAGCGTCAGGACATGAATGGCGATGGTGAAGCGACTGTTGGTGCTCAACGTGCCTCTCCTTTCCATCCGTAACCATTATAGTTACAAGTCGGGTCAATTGTCAAGCAACCGCACGGCTCGCGCCGCGCCTCGTGGCCGGATGCGCCACACGCGTGTGGTATCCTATCGCGGTGCGCCATGGACATGGTATCCTATCGCGGTGCGCCATGGACATGGTATCCTATCGCGATGGGCTCCGCGCCTGGCACGCCTGGTACCCCACTCCCGCGCTTCAGACGCCGCCCCGAAGGAGACCACCGATGAAGGACCAGCCCCGGATGTCCGTAGCAGACACCGCGCGCGCGCTCACGCGCCACCCATTCGCGCGCCAGGCGCCCTCAACCCTGGGCAGGATCGCCTTCTGGGGCTTCCTGATCGGGGGCCTCGGCGGCCTGGGCGGCACCATCGCCCTCACCCTCTCCCTTGGCGCCCCGAGCCGCGATATCGTCATTACCACGATCTGTAGCCTGGCCGGCGCGGCCGTCCTCGCCACCCGCTTCCGCTGGGCGCCGCTGGTGGCGACGCTGCTCGGCGCGTATCTCCTCTATCTCGTCTTCACCGAGCCGTTCGTCGTCGAGAGCCTGGCCAACCCCAAGGGCCCGAACGGCGGGTTCGGCCACTTCGCCGGCGACGTGATCGCCTGCGCGTGCGCGCTGCTGGCCTTCGGTGGCGGTCTCGCCGCCACGGTCCAGGACGCTCGCGGCGGCGCCCGTCGCGCGCCACGCTGGCTCCCGGCCGCCTTGAGCTTGGTGGCGGGGATGGCGCTCGGTGCGGTGCTCATCGGTGCCATCGCGGCGCCGCCCGCGCCCACCGGGATCACCTACACCAACGGCGTGCCGACCGTCCATCTAAGCGCGGGCAACTTCGACCAGACGTCGGTGACGATCGCCCGCGGCCAGAAGCTCCTGTTCGTGGACGACACCGCCTCGGTGCACATCCTCGACAACGGCAGCTGGCAAAACCAGACCGCCAGGCCCGGGCGCGAGCCCGGCGCCCCGCTCGTCGCCAATGTCCGGCTGAGCGCCGACAGCGCCGCGATCGGGCCGTTCACGGCGGCCGGGACCTATCACATCTATTGCGTCGTCCACCCCGGCATGAACCTCACGGTCATCGTCCAATAGGAGAAGTGGCATGCCGCTCTTCGAGGTGACCTCGCGCGTCCTGGCGCCCCTCGCGCCGCCGCGCAAGCGTCCCTCGCCCGCGCGCCAGCGCTGGTACGACATCCTGCGTTATCTGAATGGCGTCAGCGTGGTTGGCGCCCTCTTTGGGCTGACGATCGCCGTATTCCATTCCCAGGTGCTGTTTGTGCTGTTGCCCGTGGGGGTGAGCGTCGTCATCACCGCCGTCCTGGCACGGGCGCATCCCTACAATCTCCGGGCGCTCCTGCTGGTCACTGGCGTGTCACTGGTCTATTTTGGCGGCATCACCGTCTGGGAGCTCTTCTCACATCCTCCCACCACGGCCGAGATCATCGTGGTGACCACCACCCTCACCGTGGCCGTGATTTTCGAGCCGGTACGCGCCGTCGTCCAGAGCGTGCTGGAGCGGCGCACGCACGTTCGTGACGACGTGCCACGCGTGGTGGTCGAGGCGATCACCGCCCGGCTCCGGGAAGAGATTGACCTGGATCAGGTGCGCGAGACCTTCCTCGACGTGATCCAGCGGGTGCTGCGGCCGCAATCCGCCGCGCTCTGGGTGCGTGCGCCGGCTCAGCCGGCTTCGGATGCCACGCCCACCTCGCGTGCGCACACGACCGGTAACGCCGAGACCGAGCGTGTTGTCGCCACCCTGGTGGACACGGCGCCGGCCAGCGAACGTGTGCCCGTTATGATCAGATCGCGAACCTTGCCCAGGCCCCCAACCGCGGTCGCCGTCGTCGCGATCGACGACGCCGATCCCTTTCTGCCCTATGCGCTCGCGCATCCCGCCCCAATCGATCTGGAGTGGTCGCCGTCGGACTCAGCGGTCGTGCGCGATTGGCGAAGCCAGGGCGTGGAGCTTGTGCTGCCGCTCACCAGCCAGGGCGAGCTGATCGCCCTGCTGGCTCTGGGGCCGCGCCTTGGGCCGAGTCGCCCGGCGGCGTCGCGCGCCGCCGGGCGGGTGCTCGACGTGCTCCACTTGTTCACTCCGCTTGGCCTGTTCGCCTGGTTGACTATAGGGCCGCGCGGACGCGGGCCAGAATACATGCGCGAGGACCGCGTCCTGCTCGAATCCCTGGCGGCGCAAGTGGCCCCGGCGCTGCGGGTGGCGCAGCTGGTGCGCGTGCGCCAGGCCGAGGTGCGCGAACATGACCGCATCGATCAGGAGCTGCGCACCGCCCAGACCATCCAACGGACCTTCCTGCCCAGGGAGGTGCCGGTCGTGCCTGGCTGGCGACTCGCGCCCTACTATCACCCCGCGCGTGAGGTCGGCGGCGACTTTTACGATTTCCTCACCTTTGCCGATGGCCGCCTCGGTCTGGTGATCGGCGATGTCACCGGCAAGGGCATCCCCGCTGCGCTGGTCATGACGGCCACCCGCACGATGCTCCGCACCTCCGCCCTGGAGCGTCCGGACCCCGGCGAGGTGCTCGCCCGCGTCAATCAACTGCTGCTGGCCGACATCCCCGCCGGGATGTTCGTGACCTGCTTCTACGCGGTGCTGGATCCGCCCACCGGTCGGCTGCGCTTCGCCAACGCCGGCCACGATCTGCCCTTCGCGCGCCGCGCATCCGGCTCCGCCGTCGAGCTGCGCGCCACCGGCATGCCGCTCGGCCTCATGCCCGACATGGCGTATGACGAGCGTGAGGTCACCGTGGCCCCCGGCGACAGCGTCCTGCTCTACAGTGATGGCCTGGTGGAGGCGCACAACGGCGAGCGCGAGATGTTTGGCTTTCCGCGCCTCCGGCGGCTGGTGGAAGCGCACGCCGGCGACGCGCCACTCATCGAGGTCCTGCTCACCGAGCTCGCGGCCTTTACCGGCCCCGCCTGGGAGCAGGAGGACGACGTGACGCTCGTCACCCTCCACCGCGATGACCCCAGTCCAGACGACCACCCAGCGTCCACGGATCACGCCCGCGCCACGGCTGGCGAGTTCCGCATGGGCGGCACGAACTGAGGATCCCAGGTCGCTGCGCTATACTGGACACGAAGAAGCCAAGGAGGTATTGTCATGGCCACTCCCGATCAGGTGCGCGAGTGCCAGGAACAACTCCTCAGCGCATTTCAGGGACAACAGGATGCATCTTCACCTCTGGCGTTCCCAGAAGTGATCGAGGCCGCAGTCGAGCGGGCCATCGCGACCCTTACGCGCGTCGACGGCGAACAGCACAGCGATGAGGAGCAATCCGACACGACGCTGCTGCCTCCATCCGAGGCCGCCCGCGATTTCCCGCGGCGTGCGATGGCCAATCCAACCGTCCGGGACATGATCGCGCGGCTGGCGGATGAGTGATTCCCTGATGAAGGCGAACGAGAAATCCCTGGTCCAGACCGGCGCGCTGTCAGCGCCCGCAACCTTCCCTGAGATCGCCGAGGCCCTCGATCTCGTCCTTGGACCTTCACGCCGGCGCCGAGCGCGGCCGGCGCGGCTTACCTCCGGATCGTTTCGCTTGGTGGGCAATCTCGTCACACCTGATGTGTAGGGTATAGTCACCCCGGTAGTCGCTCGCGGCCCAATCTCAGGCTGGCGGCCTCGCCTGCCGTTGGCGTGCCATACCGCCGCACCAGCTCCCCGCGCGACATCCACACCTCTTGCGGATAGCCCAGGTTCCGGCTCCCCCGGCGCAGCCGCTCCACGCCGCCCGGACTGTAGATCACCAGCAGGCCCATCATGAAGAAGCGCTCCAGCCGTGTGTGGATCGTCAGCGGCTGGTCGCGGAGCGTGAAACCCAGGCGCCGCGTGCCGCGGCTGAGAATCGTCACGCCGTAGAGTGCCCGCACGTCCGCTGGGAAGTCCGGGCCCCCGGTCCACGCCGCCAGCGCCCGCATGTCCTCCGTCACGCCGCGTACGATCCCCGCGAACGTGCTCCTGGCCGCGCGCATGATGGTGCTGTTGTGGAAGTGCAGCTCGGCCACCCGGTCCCCGCGCGCGACGTGCGTGCCGTCGGGTAGGTCGATTGGCCGTCCGCGGAAGCGGATGAAGCGCACACGCAGCATGTCGCGTGGCGCGCCCGGGATCGCCATCGTGCGGTGGAACGGGCCGTACAGCTTCTCGTAAAACGGCCAGAAGCGCAGGAATCCCCGCGCCCGCCCGTCGCGCGTCCCGAACGCCAACCGCCACCCCAGGCCCAGCCCGCGACGCCGCGGGCCCGTGCGCCGGCCATGCGTGGCCGCGTCCGCCTCGGTTTCCGACGCCTCGGTGGCCGCCGCCGGCCGTCGCTCACGCGCCATATGCCCCTCCCAGCGCGCGTTCGGCATCGTCCAGCCCTGGTTCCCGCCGCGCGCGCGGCTTGTCGGTATCGCCCGACTCCCGCACCTTGAGCACGAAGCCCGCCCCCAGCAGGAAGAAGATGCCCGCCAGCGCGAACGTCGCGCGATAGCCGAGCGCCGTCTGGCCGAACACGTCCGCCACGCCGATCACCACCGCGCCCACTAGCGGCGCCAGGATCGACGGGATCGTGGAGGCGATGCTCCAGAGGCCGAGGTCTTTGCCGGCGGCGGCGAGCGAGGGCAGCGCGTCGATGGCCAGCGCCCAATCCACACTGGTGTACGCGCCATAGCCCAGCCCGAAGATTAACCCCAGCGGCCAGAGCGGGACGCTATCGGGTGCCACCACGAAGACCAGCGCCGCGACCGTCATGAGCACCGTGGCCACGCAGACGATGGGGACCCGGCGATGCAGACGGTCCGAGAGAATGCCCAGCGTGAGCGCGCTCAGCACCGCGCCCAGCAGCGCCAGCACCGCCAGGCCCGCCGTCTCCAGGGCGAAGTTGGAGACGTGCGCCACACTGGCGAAGTAGTATTCGATGAAGGTCATAAAGAGCGTCAGCCCGAGGATCACGAACGCGCGGGTCAGGAACACCCACGCGAAGTTGTGATGCGACCACGGCTCGATCCATGTGCGCGCGAACCGCACCCGCCAGGTGGGGCGCTCGCCCGCGCCGTCCCGCGCCGCCCCCGCCGGGCGCGGCATGCGCGCCAGCGGCACCTCATGGACGCCGACCAGCGTGACGACCAGCCCGATCGCCAGCACGATCCCGGTCAGGAGGTAATAGATGACCGATCCCCGCCAGATCGATGCGTTCTGGCCCGCTCCGGCGCTCACCTGGCTCACCAGGATGGCGGCTACCGCCAGGCTGCCCACATTCCCCAGGATTGTCATTAGGCCCATATAGCCCGAGGCCGTGCCGCGCTGTGCCTCCGGCACGCGGTCCGGCAGCAGGCCCTGGTACGCCGCGCCGCTGATGTTTCCTCCGAGCTGGACCACCAGCAGGCCCACGATGAAGACCACGAGCGCCTGCCGGGAAGCCAGACCGACCATTCCGGCCAGCAGCAGCAGCGTCCCCACCGTGATGTAC
>JANWHL010000036.1 GCA_025450405.1 Ktedonobacterales bacterium | reverse complement strand
GGCGCAGGCGGCAATGGTGATCACCAGGGCGATCATGGCGAAGATCGCGAGGTAAACGCCGAAGCGCTCGGGCGGCCGCTCACGCTTGCGGGGCGCGGCGATGGCCGGCACGTCCGCTCCGGCCGCCGCGCCCGCGGGCGTGGCGGCGACCGCCCGGCCCGCGCCCGGCGCCATGGCGGCGATGGCGTGGCCCGGCTCGACCGTTTCCGCCGGGGCGAGGCCGTGATCGACCAGGTAGCGGTGGTGGTAGTAGCCCATGACTTTGTCGCCGGCGACACGAAGGAATGTGTAGTCGATCGCACCACCGACCACGGCGCCGACGCCGGGGATGAGGCGTCCGACCGCGCGCGAGGCCTGCTCTTTGGTGAGCTGCGCACCGAGACGCGCCACCAGCTTGGGGAGGATCTCGGGCAGGAGGTGCTGCAGGCCCTCGCGCGAGATCCAGTTGCCGACGCCGCGCAGGCTGTCCACACCAGCCACCAGGGCGAGCACCTCGGCCAGGTGCGACAGCTCCTCGGGGACGCTGGTATCATAGCCGTACGCCTGCGCGATGCCCGAGGCCATACGCACCGCGTAAATGGCGGTAAGCTGCACGTCCGCGCCGGCCGCGGCGACCGCCCAGAGACCACCAGGGAGACCGGTAAGGGATCCGGTGAAGGCGGCATAGCGGCGGTACCGCTTGGCGATGTGGCGCGCGACGTGATCCATGCGATCCAGTGGCACATTGCGAACGTCTTCCAGCGACTGGACGTTGCGCGAGCCGTGCTGCCGGTGGAGGCGCAGCACCTCGGGATCGCGGCGGGCCGCCCAGCGGATCGCGCGGTTGATACGGTCAGACTGTTTGCCGGGCTGGAGCAGCTCCTTCACATCCGGCGGGAGCGCCTGAAGGGCCTGCGAGGCGACGCGCGCGCCGAGCGCGCCAAGGACTGGAGTGTCGTCGGAACCTGCCATGATCGTGTCCTCCCCCTGGCCGGGCCGCCAGACGGGCGACCATGCCCACAGTATAGGGCATCTGGCAAGGCAACTCAAGAGTTCTCGATGTGACGTCCGCGACGTGGGCGTTGAAGGCGCTTGGAATGACCGGGCGGCGGAGAAGGACCGGGCGGCGGGCGGACACGTTGATCTCGCCGCCTCGTGGAGACGATACTTGTGGCAGCCACACGCTGGGCGACGTCGTCGGCATGGCGCGTGTCGGATTGGCGGGGCACCGGCCCGGGAGAGCGCCATGGAGCGGACGGTTGTTTGGTCAAACCTGGAGACCGCTGGATTGGAGTATCTGCATCTAGCGGAGGGGCCGGACGGCGTCTCCGCCCATGCCACCTTGATCGGCATGACGGCAGCGGGCCCGTACCGCGCGCACTACCTCATTCGCTGCGATTCGGCGTGGGAGACGCGGGAGGTGAGTTTCGATACGCTCGACGCGGAGGGCAGGGGGCGCGTGCTCAAGCTCCGGGTCGACGCCGACGGGCGCTGGTCCACACTCCAGGGGGCGCCGGTGCCGCTTCTCGACGGATGCCGGGATGTGGATTTTACGGCGACGCCGTTCACCAACACGCTGCCGATCCGCCGCCTGAACCTCAGCATCGGCGAATCGACGGAGATCGCGGTCGCGTATGTCGCCACGGCAGACCTCGTCCTTCGGTCCGAGCGACAGCGGTACACGCGTCTCAGTGCCAGCCGCGACGAGGGCACCTATCGGTATGAGGGACTGACGACCGGCTACACCACCGAGCTCCGCGTGGACGTGGATGGTCTGGTGCTGGACTATCCAGGGCTGTTTCGCCGTGTGTGGCCGCGCTGAGCGACGGTCCGCTCGCCGCTCCACCACGGCGACTTGGTGCATGCTGGTCCCCGGCCCGCTCGAATCGGGCATGCGCCTAGTCCTGGGCGGCAGCCGCTTCGCCGAGGTGTGGAAGTCGTTCGGCTAGAACGGAATCCACTCCAGCCGGTCGATCCACTCTTCGGCCTCACTGGCCGCCCAGACCAGGTGCAACTCGGCCGCCAACTCCCCAATTGAGAGCGCGTGGCGCGTTTCGAATACACCCCAGTGATGGTCGCCGTGTTCCGTATGCGCCGCCAAATAGACTGGCATGGTCGCGCGATTGTCTGTGACGAGGAGGCGCTTGTCCGCCTCACAGAACGCCAGAATGTCGGGATCGGTCGTACCGCGCGGTGGCACCCCAGGCATACCAACTCGTTCGGCGTCAATGTCCGTTTCGAGCCGCTTCAGCGCCGTGACCACATCAGGCGACAGGTTCTCATCCAAGGGGAAGCGCACCTTCATGGGACCAGTTGTTCCCGCGCTTCGGAATGCTTGAGTTCGCTGATACGCGTTGCGGCGGGCGATGGGTTCGCTTCACTTGTCCGGATCCATGCCTCGGTGCGCTGGGCAATCCGCGCGAGATAGGCATCGACTTCCGCCTGGTTGTGCAGGTAATAGGTAATGCCGCCATTCACGGTCTCAAGGTCCAGGTCGCGGAAGTATGCGGCGATCTCCTCGGCACTCGCCCCCGCCTTGTACCGCTCGACAATGTGCTCGAGGCCAATGCGTCGTCCCTTTACCCGAATGGCGTCCAGCTCGCCAACCTCAAAGTACTCCTCGAGCCGCATACGTGGTCTCCCCTCGTCAATCCGCCGCGAGACGCTCTCATCGAACACGAGCTTCGCGAAACCACCAGTGCTCCCATGTGCTCAGCCGCATAAGCCAACGCCGCAGTCACGTGGTCGTCCGTCAGCCGCGGGTACTCCTCGAGCGGCTCGTCAATGCACCACCCGACGCGCAGCTTTTCAAGGACAAGCGAGACCGAGATGCGGGTGCCGGCGATCACCGGCTTGCCGCCCAAAATGTCCGCGTCCGTGGTTATGCGTGGCTCAGGGAGCTCGTCTTCCATCGTGTGTCTCGCCTTCCTGGGGGGACGTGAAGCCCCGCTGCTCTGAACGGTATGCCACACCCCGCCGCCCCGCAAACACGGCGAGCGGCCGGGCCCGCACCATGTTGGCACGGACTCGGCCCCTCATTACTTATGAACGCCCTGGGGCGGCTATGCCGCCTGGGCTGGCCCAGTGCCCTGGACGGCGGGCGCCGGCTCGGCCACGGGCCGCGGCTCGCCGTCGGCGGCCACCCGTACCTCGCCGTCAGCCATGGTGAGGTGCGCGGTCTGGCCCGGGTGCAACTCGGCCGCCAGGATGGCGTCGGCCAGCGCGTCGTCGAGGTGGCTCTGGATGGCCCGGCGCAGCGGCCGCGCTCCATACTCCTCATCGAACCCCTCGGCCATCAGGAACTCCTTGACGTCGTCCCCAACCTCGAGCGCGATGCTCTGCTCGACCAGCCGCCCGCGCACCTGCTCGAGGAGCAGGTCCACGATCTGGCGCAGCTCCACCCGTGAGAGCGCGTGGAAGACCACGATCTGGTCGATGCGGTTCAGGAACTCTGGCCGGAAGAGGCGCTTGAGCCCCTCCAGCGCCTTCGCCCGCATGGACGCATGCTGGGTATCGCGCTCGGAGTGCTCGTCGTCCTCCGCGGCGGAAGGCGTCCGGAAACCAATGGTCACCGCGCGCTTCAGATCGCCGCTCCCGGCGTTGCTGGTCATGATGACCACCGTGTTCTTGAAGTCCACGGTGCGCCCTTGACCATCGGTCATCCGCCCATCATCCATGATCTGGAGCAGGGCGTTGAAGACCTCGGGATGGGCCTTCTCCACCTCGTCCAGAAGGATGACGCTGTACGGCCGGCGCCGGACGCGCTCGGTCAATTGGCCGCCCTCGTCGTGGCCGACATAGCCCGGAGGGCTGCCGAACAGCCGCGAGACGGTGTGCGGCTCCATGTATTCCGACATGTCGAGCCGGATGATCGCGTCCTCGCCGCCGAAAAGCGTCGCGGCCAGCGCCCGCGCCAGCTCGGTCTTGCCCACGCCGGTGGGGCCGAGGAAGAGGAACGACCCGATGGGCCGCTTGGGATCCTTCAGCCCCGCGCGCGAGCGGCGGATGGCACGCGCCACCGCGACGATGGCCTCGTCCTGGCCGATGACGCGCTGGCGCAGATCATCCTCCAGGTGGCGCAGGTTCTGGCGCTCGCCCTCCAGCATCTGGCTGACAGGTACGCCGGTCCACTGCTCCACCACCCGGGCCACGTGCTCGGGGGTGACGACGAGCGTCTGGGCCTCGCCAGCCCGAGCTCGCGCTTCCTCTAGCTGCTCCTGAAGCTTCAACTCGCGCTGGCGCAACGTGGCCGCGCGCTCATACTTCTCGGCCTCGGCCGCGGCCTCCTTCTCCGCCAGGATCCCCTGAAGCTCACGCTCCAGCTCGCCCGCGCGCTCGGGAGTGACCGTGCCCTGCTCCATGGCCTCCAGACGCAGCGATGAGGCGGCCTCGTCCATCACGTCGATGGCCTTGTCGGGCAGGAAGCGGTCGTTGATATAGCGGTCCGCAAGCTTCACCGACGCCTCGATGGCGGCGTCGTTGACCCTGACGCCGTGGTGCTGTTCGTAGGCCGGCCGCACCAGGGTCAGCATGGCGATGGCCTCCTCGACGGAGGGCTCGTCCACCATGATGGGCTGGAAGCGCCGCTCCAGTGCCGCGTCCTTCTCCACGTGCTTACGGTACTCATCCAGCGTGGTGGCGCCGATGCAGCGGAGCTCGCCGCGCGCCAGCGCCGGCTTGAGGATGTCGGACGCGCCGACCGCGCCCTCTGCCGCGCCCGCGCCGACGACGGTATGCAGCTCGTCAATGAAGACGATCACGTCCTGCGCCGCGCGCACCTCTTCGAGGACCTTCTTGAGGCGCTCCTCGAACTGGCCGCGGAACATGGCGCCAGCGACCACGCCGCCCATATTGAGGGCGACGATGCGCTTGCCCTGCAGGGGGGCGGGCACGCGGCCCTCCACGATGCGGCGAGCGATGCCCTCGACGATGGCGGTCTTGCCCACGCCGGGCTCGCCGATCAGGACCGGGTTGTTCTTCTGCCGTCGGCCGAGCACGGTGATCACACGGCGGATCTCCCGCTCGCGCCCGCCCGCCGGGTCCAATCTGCCCTCGCGAGCCTCACGCGTGAGGTCGCGGCCGAACTGGTCGAGGGTTGGGGTCTTGCTTTGCTTGTCGGCGCGGCGCGCGGTGGCGGTACCCGCCTGGGCGCCGCTGGACTGATTGGAGCCACTCCGCGGAGCGAAGCCGAGGATGCCGGCATTGCCGCCTGGGATCCCGGAGCCCATGCCGTTGAAGAGCTCCTTCAGGTCGTCGCTATCGGTGGCCTGCATCTGCTCGCCCATGAGCTCCTCCGCGCATTCACGGCAGAGGTAGTGGTGCTCGCGCCGGCCGTTGTTGATGGCGTCCAGGCGCACGCGGGCGTCGTTGATCTGGCAGCGTTCGCACTTAGGCATGTTCGTCTATCCTGACCTTATCTGACTGTCGTGTGAGTGCTTGGTGGTGCTTCGCGTGACCCTGGTCGCCAACGTCGAGCGTGGAGAACAGAGCGACGCGGAAAGGGGTTCGGTGCGTGCGGGGCTCCTCCCCTGGGGCGCGCGGACGCCACGATCATGCGTTCGTACAGTCCGTATCCTCTGTGACATCAGCCGTGTCCCGCCGTTTGCACGGCCGCCCGCGTGGGCGGCGTGGTGGCTGACCCGCTTC
>JANWHL010000035.1 GCA_025450405.1 Ktedonobacterales bacterium | reverse complement strand
TCGAAAAGCCGCACGTGCTGTCATCCGCCAGATTGTAGCCATTGTCGGTCAATGGACCCGAGCGCACGCACGCGCCGCCCTGGGTGTTGCCGGCCAGGATTGAGCTGTCGAGCGTGGCGTTGCCGCCCGTTCCGATGTTGAGGCCGCCGCCCCCGGTGGACGCCTTGTTGCCACTGCTGGTGCTATAGCTAATGCTCGCGCTACTGGTGGTGCCGTTGACATAGACACCGCCGCCATACGAGCCCGTGTTGTTGGCGAAGGTCGAATTCGTCACCGTCGCCTTGTCGGCACTGCCCTCCACGGCCAGACCGCCACCGCCCGCGCCCGAATTGCCGCTGAGCGTGCTGGTCGTGAACGTGAGCGTTGCCCCTCGGCCGCCGAGGTCAATGCCGCCACCATTGCCCGTGGAGTGGTTGCCGCTGAAGGTGCTGTCGGTGACGCTCACGGTCGCGCCGGGCGAGCCGCCGGCATACATGCCCCCGCCGTAGTTGGCCGAGGAGCCGGAGACCGTGCTGCCGTTCAGGGTGGCCGTGCCACCCGCGACATCAATGGCGCCGCCGCCCTGGCCCGCCGTGCTCGCGCTCACCGTGCTCGCGTTCAGCGTCAGGCTCGCGCCGCTGGAGACGTAGAGGGCCCCACCGCTACCACTCCCGCCGGCATTGCCACGCGTCACCGTCAGGCCCGTGAGCGTGAGATTGCCCCCCGTGTTTACCAGGAACACCCGCACGGCCTTATTGCCGTCCAGCGTCACCGCCGGGGCGCCCGCGCCATTTTGCAGCGTCAGCACACTGCCCACCGTGGTCGCCGGTACGACGATGTCCCAGGAAGTCTGCGTGGTGGCGCACTGGAAGGTGATCGTCCCTCCGCTCGCCAGCAGGGTGGCGTAGGCGTCGCCAAGCGTGCCCGTGTTGCCGCTCGCCCCGTACAGGGCGCAGTTGGTCACGGTGTAGGCGCCGCCCGCGGCGTGCGCCGCCGGAGCGGACACCACCAGGTTGACACCGGCGCCGGCCAGCGCCAGCGCGATGGCGACCATCGTGCCGAGAATGCTAGCTCCGCGGGTGTGGCGCCGCGAGCCCCGAGATGCCGCGATCAGAGCGGGGGTCGAGTGTGGAGGCTGAGTGCGCATGCCACGAGGTCCTTTGCCGATAAAGTGCGGACACGCCGCCGCGATCCCGTGACCGCTCCAGCGGCAACCAGAGAGATGGCGCGCCTTACGCGCCGTGGGGCGGATGTCGTCGTCACGCGAGGCGGACTCGAGGCCCCGATGTGGACCGAATCCATGGCTGCCTCAACGGTGACGCGCACCCATCGTGTCGCTCGACCTTCCTGAGCGTGCCCGAGTCTTGTGGCGGCGCGGCGTGGTGCCGGGACCGCCAGGTGAACATCGCGGTACGTCATGTCGCGTAGTAATCGAGTCGCTGAAGTTAGCGTATCGCTTCAGCGTTGCCGCGAGGTCGTGGGAGGATGGAGATGTGGTTGAGACATGCCAGACCGCGAGGACCGGGCGTGGGGAGCCGTGACGCCAGTGTGGTCACCATGGACACCGAGAAGGAGGCGCCCGGCCGGGCGCCTTCTGGTCTCGTCCCCACCATCCGGCGACGGCGCGCGCGCCGTCGCGGTAGAGACTTGGTGAATGTGTGCCGCTGAACGCCGAATGCTACCAGCCGCCACTGGACGTTAGCGCACGTCGTGCGCCTTGGTCGCGCTGATCGCGTACGACTCGGAGAAGAAGAGGCTGCGGTCGCGCAACCAGGTCGGCGCGTTCGTCGCGGCGCCAAAGCCCCAGTCAAACGCTCGCAGGAACGCCCCTTCGAGCGGCGGCGGCACGATCGGATACTGGCAGGTGCCGCGCATGAAAATCGGCAGCCCGACGATCACCGGGCGCACCTCGACGTCCTCGAAGCCATTGGCGCGCAGCACGGCCGCCATCTCCAGCGGCTTGATATAGGTCTGCCAGAATGTGATGTGGTGCTCCGGCGTGTGCAGCAGCTTGCGCTTGAGCCGGCCGGCGAGATGCCGCGGCACCGCGATGACACTCAGCTCGCGCCCGGTCCCGCGGTAGACCGAGAACGGCGTCTTCGTGATCACCGTGGCGCGCCCGCCAACGGCCACATGCGCCGCAACCCGGCTGAGCATCCGCTCCCACCCGCGCACGTATTCGAGGACGCGCACGCTGTAGAACCCGTCTAGCGGCTCGTCCGGCTGGTACTCCGCCGCGTCGCCGTTGATGAAGGTCACATTGGGGCTCTCCACATAGTGCCGCGCCTGCTCCAGCATGTTCTCGGAGATGTCCACCGCCGTCACGCGCTTCACATGCGGCGCCACCACCTTCGTCCACGTGCCGGGGCCAGGCCCGATCTCCAGCAGGTGATCGGTGGCGCCGGGGCGCAGCTGCTCCAGCAGCACACGCTCGGTCTGGCCATATTCGAACCGCGTGAGGGGCGTCTTGAACCAGCGCAGGTTCTGGTAGTACGAGGCCGCGTCGTTGAAGACCCCGCGGATCTGCTCGTTGTTGTGCTCATTGTTGTGGTCGTCGGCCGCGCGTGTCGCGGCGAATGTGGTCGCCATTCCGTACTCCTCAGATAAAATTCGCGGGCGCTGGGCCCGTGCTCGGTCCGCGGGTCTCGGTCGGGTCGCGTGCCGCTGGGGGCCGCCGAGAACGGCTGGCCCGGCCTACCCGTGCCGCTCGGCGCCAGCCACGGCCTCCGGCGCCAGGAACCGCTCGGCGGCGGCGACCACGAGTTCGGGCGTGATCATCTGCATGCCGCCGCGTCCCATGCAGGCCTCCTCTTTGTGACACTCACTCAGCCGGCCCCACAGATGCCAGGGGCACCAGGAGCTCGGGGCATCCTCCGGCGTGGACCCGCGCACGACCAGCATGGCCTCGCCGCGCGCCGCCGCCGTCCACGTGGGGTTCTCATAGCCGATCAGGTTCAGCATGGGCGTCCGCGTGGCCAGCGCGAGCTGTGAGGCAGCGCTATTCACGCACACCAGCAGCCGCATCCGCCGGATCAGCGCGGCGAACTGCGGCACGGTGGTGCGCCCCGCCAGGATGATCGGTCGCGCGCGCATGCCGCCCGCGATCTCCTCGGCCAGCGGGATCTCGTCGCGCGTGCCCGTGATCACCAGCTTCGCGCCGTACCGCTCGGCGAGCTGATCGCCCGCCGCGGCCCACTGCCGGGGATACCATTGCTGGCACGTCCAGTGAGAGCCCGGATGCATCCCCACCACCACATCGCCCTCGCCAATCCCGTGTTCCGCCAGCAGGGTCGACACCGCCTCCTCGTCGCGCGCGCCCGTCCAGATCTCCATCCGCGCGCCGCGCACCGGAATCGCCAGCGCCTGGAGCACCCGCCGGTTCTCGTCGCGGAACGACAGCACGCCGGCATACGGCTGCGCCCGATGCGTCAGCAGCCACGCGGGATTGCCATCCTGATAGCCCGCGCGGATCGGCGCGCCCGAGAGGAACGCCAGCCGCGTCAGGAAGTTCGACCGCGCGTGCAGAACCACCACCATGTCGAAGCGCCCAAACAGCCGCGGCGCCATCCGCGCCAGCCCCCAGACCCGCTCGGCGTGAATCCACTTCGAGCCCTTGTGCTTGAAATCCTCCATGAGTAGCACATGATCGAGGTACGGGCACGCTTCCAACATGTCGCGGACGTACGGCACCGCCAGGGCGGAGATGGTAGCATCCGGATAGGCTTCGCGCAGCGCCTTGAGCGATGGGCCAGCGGAGAGCACATCGGCGACATGGCCATACACCATCACCAGAATGCGGCGAATTGGCCGCGCGGGCGCCACCGCCCGCTCCGCTACGCGCTCCATCGTCACCAGGACTCTCCTCGTCGTGTCGCGACTCCACCCATCATCGCACCGTCGTTGATTCAACGAGCCTGCCGCGTGATTCGCTACCCCCATGGTACTCACACCGCGCCGTCGCACGGGGCCATCATTCAGCGCCATCGTTCAGCGCCACTCGCATGCCATACCCACACCGGGCTGGTCACCGTGCGCCCCGCCACCGCCGCCTGAGCTCACCAGGCCCAGTGGGCATGGTACGCCGGCTCCGTCGGCTTCGAGTAACGGCACCGTCAAGAACGGATGGAGATTCCGCGGGATCAGTAGGCAGTTCTCTACCGCCGCCACTGCCGGCATCCACGGTTCGCGCCGTGACTCGCGCCGTAGTCAGCGCTACGTCAGCCGCATCCCAGCACTCTATACTCCACCCGTGTGGCTCATACCATCTCCTCCCAGGCCACGCCGATGGCCTTCGTAGCCGGAGGCTTTCAGGTGCGTCTTTAGGCGCCTGGCACCCTCGACGCCTGGCACCCTCGACGCCTGGCACCCTCGACGCCTGGCACCCTCGACGCCGCGTAGCCGCCACGATGCACCACGATTTTTCCTCGCGGTCACCTGGATCCACCCCCGATCGCCAGCGGGCGTACCCGCGCGACCAGTTCCTTGAGGACCATCTGTGGATCGCTCAGGAACGTCAGATGGCCTTCGCGCTCCCACAGCACCAGCTCTTTGTGAGGCGCGCGCAGGGTGGCGACATACTCCTGGACGGCAATGGCCGGCGTATACAGGTCGAGCGCCCCCTGAAAGAAGACCAGCGGGACCTCGAACGTGGCTCCAAGCTCGCGGGCATCGAAGGCCATCATCGGCCGCAAGAGTTTACCGACCGAGAACCGCACCCCGCCGAAGAACGCGGCGCCATCGCGCAGCGTATACCCCGGCGCGAACAGCGCCGCGCACACGAGATCCCTCAGCCTGGGGAACGTCTCCACGCCGACCCTGCCCAGCGCCCGTCGCTCCGCATCCATCGTCTGCGGATCGGCGTACGGCGGCGGCCCGATCGTCCGCAGCGCCTTGAGGGTCTTCACGTCTCCCAGCCGCGCCGCCCGCTCCATGGCCAGCTCATAGCCCAGCGGTTCGCTCTGGGCCGCATTCACGAGCTGCCCCGCGCCGACGTACGCCCAGAAGAGATCGGGGCGACGCGTGACCATGGTAGTGCCCAGCACCGTCCCCCAGGACGCGGCAAAGAGGATGAGTCTGGGCTGATTGAGATGGCGCGCGACCCACTCGGCCACCTGGATGCCGTCTTGCGCCATCCCCTCGATAGTGAGGGCGTCGGCGGAGGCGGCCCGGCCATTACGGCTCAACGTCTTGCCCGCGCCGGGTTGGTCCCACTGCACGACGGTGAAGTCGCGCTCCCAGCTCCGAAAGATCGGCGTGAAGGCCGAGAAGGCGAGCCCTGGCCCGCCGTGCGCGACGAGCAGGACCGGATTGTCGCGGTCCTCGCCACGAATCCGCACCCATTGCGCGAGGCCGCCGATCTGAATGAACCGGCCCTCCTCGACCTTGTTGGACGTCCGGATGCGCAGCGCGCGCCCTTCCCGCCCTTGGCGCAGCGCCCGATAGAGCAGTCCAGCGCCAACCAGCGCCGCGATGCCGCCCACGATGGCGACAATGATGCCCCCAACCATGACAAGTCCTGACGCGTCCATTGTGACTGTCTCAGCTTTCTCTGGGTCGCGCTCCCGCGACGAAACGTGACGTGTGCTATCCTGTCACGCCCGCGTGGGCTGACCCTACGCCATTTTTGGGGGAATCTCGCGGAGTACCTATTGGTACAGCGTCGCCATGACCTGTAACGTCCGCGGATGAGCCATGATCGTCAACGCTTCACCGCTCTGAAGGTCGACCAGACGGGCGCGGATCGCGTCGTGCCCGGCATAGGACGCTATGGTATCAGGCAGCGTGATGACATGTGGCCGGTCCAGCAGAAACGCGCGGGCCGCGGGCTCCAGCAGCAGCCCGTTGACCAGATCGGCCGCGGCGTACCCACACCGTGGGCATTCGATCAGCAGGCAGGAGCGCTCGCGCAGTAAGGGGACCGGGATCGCGTTCAGCATGGAAGCCGGCGCACCTTCGAGCGCCGTATGGCGTGTGACCAGCCGCACGTGGACGGGCGACCGGCACGTCCCACACACGCTGTGGTGTACGGCGGTGGAAAAGAACTCGCAGGCGGCGCGCATGGCGTGTTTCATGGCGGGGAGGAACGACCGCATGCCAGCAAACGCGATGATGTCGCCGGAGCCAGAGAGATCGAACCCGTAGCGGGCTGAACAGTCCGGGCAGCGCAGGCGCATCACGACCGCGCCTGCGGCGTCCTGGTCAAACAGTCCCCGCAGGCGGTGCTTCCCGCACAGCGGGCACCATCTCCGCGTTTCGCGCCAGCCCATCGCTTCGTCCTGGTTCGCGAGCCACCCGCATGCCTCCGCGTCGGCACGCAGCTCGCCGCTGAGCACCTGGCGCGGACGCCGGCGCGCGCGCAGCAGCTTGAGCTCCAGCGCCCCCAGGCTCATCTCCAGCCGCTCCGCGACCTCGCGCTGGGGCGTCTCCGCCAAGTAGCACAACTCCACGAGTTCACGCGCACTCGCTGAGAGGTGGCCCAACGCGCGATCGAGCACGACATGCCGATCCTGGCGTTCGAGCTCTTCGCTGGGATCGAACGCCAGCGGATCGAGCGGGGGCGCACCCGCCAGGTTCGCCTCGTGCTCGCCGCTTCCCAGACGTGCCTCGCGCGCGCGACTGGCCAGGGCGCTCGCATGACGCCGGCACACATTGCGGCAGATGCCATCCAGCCAGGAGGCGAACCGCTCTGGCTCACGCAGATGGTCCAGGTGTCGCCACGCCTCCAGACAGGTCTCTTGCGCCACATCCTCCGCCAGATCCGCCGCGATCCCGTTCAGGCGCGCCAGCCGCAGCAGCCGCGGTCGCGCCTCGACCAGCAGCGCGTCCAGGTTGGCGCTCAGGGTCACGTGGACATCGCGCGCCGGGGGACGGCGATCGCACCGCATCCGCGCACCCATTTCACCGACCGCGGGCTCGCCACCATGCGGCGCCGTCGCGCTCCCGGGCACCACATGGCCTCCCGTCCCTGTCCCCTCCGCGCCCCAGTCGCGCTTGACGCGGCCCACTTTACACACCGTGACGTGCGCTGTCTCCCCGGCGTCTGGGCGGTCGGCAGCGGATACGTCTGTGCGGGGAGCTTCTCTGCTCGACACTATAGCATAGCCGCATCGGGCGCTTGAGTCTGAAAAGGATGATCCAGGCATCCATCTTCAACGGGCTCCATTCATATATGCCTGTCTGGCGCCCAGTCCACCGTGGAATCAGTGGAATCGGTGGCGATTCCCCCCAAGATAACCCCACGGTTGCGCTTCCGCTCCCTCCGCCCCTCTCATTCGCCGCCTTCACGCGACGCTCGGCGCTCAAGATTCTCCTGAAAATAGCCCGCGGGCCGCGTGGCCGCCAGACCTGCGCGCGGCGTCCGCCACCTCGACGCGACACGCGACGCTCAGGATGAGCCGCGAACCTGCCATTCCGCCGCCTCGCCGTGCCCCCGCGCCCGCCCGTGGTCGCTGACCTTTTCATCGCCATCGCTGCCGCCGCATCGCACTTCTCCCGTAAATACCCCTGTGGTCGAGGCGCCGCTACCCGTCCCGCCGCGATTTTCAGTCCCAGCGCTGACGGCGCGCCGTCATGGGGCTTCCCTCGAAAAGAGCCCGTGGCCCGCACGCGGTGCTCGCAGCTCAAGATGACACGCGGAACTTCAATTCCGCCTCCTCGCCATACGATCCGCCCGCCATCGCTCCATCCTCCGCCTGGTTGCGCCCGCCGCGCCACCACGCGCGCCATCCAGGATTACCCGCGTCCTTCAGGGCGCCTGCCCGCCACACCACCCAGCCCACCATCCACCGCGCGCGTCGTGCGCCTGACTCCCCTCTCCATCGCCATGGAGAGGGGCCGGGGGTGAGGTCACCGCGCTCCGGGCCTGACTCCCCTCTCCCGCGCACGGCGGAGGGGTTGGGGGAGGGGGACCCCCAGACACCCCAACCTGACATAACACTCGTGCTATGACGGGCGGTTGATTTCGACCGATACGCGCGGATCACAACCGCTTCTCAACTCACGTGTTTCCGGTTGGTCATCCCACACCCGAGTAGACTGAATCTATCTCGGAAATTCTCAGGCCCTCGGTATGCCCAACCCAGAGCCCGAAAGGATGCTGTTGTATGGATCATGTCATCGCTCGCGGTGCGGGGCCGGGGCCATTCCGACGCATTACCGGCGCGTCAGGCGCCCTGGCGGCCGTCGCACTCGTCGCCGCCAACTTCCTGACCGCCGCCCCGGCGTTCGCCGCGACCAGCGGCTACACCGTCACGGACTGCTCACAGTATGGCGCCGCCGGCACGAGCGGCACCCTCGGTGATGCCCTGGCCAATCTGCTGGCCGGTGGCGGCACGATCACCTTCCAGTGCGCCACTACACAGTCCGCGTGGGACATCGTCGCGCCCACCACCATCGCGGTGAGTAGCACCCTCACGCTCCAGAACGCCGCGGGCGCGCCCAGTGTGATCCTCGACGGCAACAAGGTCGTGCGCGTGCTGCTGGTCAACAGTGGCGGCAACGTCGCCATCTCCGGCATCACCGTCGCCAACGGGAACGCGGGCTCCGTCGGGTCTGGCGGCGACATCTACGTCTCCAGCGGCGCGAGCCTGACCCTCACCGGCGCCACCATCAGTGGCGGCCTGGCGGGTCATGGCGGCGGCGGCGTGGGCATCGGTGGCGGCACCGTCACCGTCACCAACAGCACGCTGTCCGGCAACACCGCCGCCTACGGGGGCGCCATCTACGCCGGGGCGACCGCGTCGAACGCGAGCATCACCAACAGCACCATCAGCGGCAACATCGCCAAGTACAACAACATCGCAGGCAACGGCGGGGGCATCGATCTCGGCGGCGGCAGCGTGACGCTCGCGCTCACGGGCACCACCGTCAGTGGCAACTCTGGCGCGTACGGCGGCGGTCTGGCCGTCGAGGGCGGCAAGGACGTGGCCACCATCACCAATAGCACCGTCGCGGCCAACACCGCCAACTACGGCGGCGGCATCTACGTCAATGGCAGCGGCAGCAGCGCCCAGATCAGCTTCACCACCTCCAGCGGCAATTCCGCCTCCGTGAGCGGCGGGGGCGGCGGCCTCAACATCGGCAGCGGTGGCACCGCGACGCTCTCCAGCACGCTCGTCGCCGCCAACACCCGCGGCGGCGCCTGCGCCCGCGCGGGCACGCTGACCGACAATGGCTACAATCTCGCGGATGACAGCTCGTGCGCCTTCACCAGCGCCAATCACGACGTCGTGACGAGCGCCCCGAAGGTCGGCACCCTTGGCCTCAATGGAGGCCCCACCCAGACCGTGCCGCTCCAGGTGGGCAGCCCGGCGGTCGACGTTGGCGCCACCGCCAATTGCCCGGCCGCCGACCAGCGCGGCGTCAACCGCCCACAGGGCGGCGCGTGCGACATTGGCGCCTACGAGCTTCAGTTCCCCATCAGCACATTGACCATCGGGCAGCCCCAATCCACCAGCGGCAGCCTCACCTATGTCACCAGCGCCACGTCACTGGTCCTCAGCGCCAACGATGGGACTGGCCCGGGCATCGCCACGCAGTCGTATCGTGTCTACCTCCAGGGCACCACACCACCCGCCTACACCGTGGTGTCGGGCAGCTCCACGACCATCAGCATCCCCAACGATGGAGATGGCGCCCACGAAATCGACTTCTACGCGACCGACAATAACGGCACGCGCGGACTGACCCAGACACAGTTCCTGGCACTGGATAACGGCGCGCCGGCGGCGAGCCTGACCATTGGCCAGCCACAATCCAACCAGGGCGGCACGATCACCGTGACCGGCGCCACGCCCCTGACCCTGGCCGGGACCGACCTCGGCTCGGGCATGGGCTCCGTGTCCTATCGCTTCTATCCCCAGGGTGGCACGCCGACGACCTACACCATGGTCGCGGGCGCCAGTGCGTCGTTCATGCTCTACGGCTACAACACAACTTACGAGGTGGACTACTACGCGACCGATAAGCTGGGGAACCAGTTGGCCGCGCAGACCCAGTTCATCGGCCTGAACAACGTCGCCACCTACACCGTCACGAACTGCTCCCAGTACGGCGCCGCGGGCGTGACCGGCACGCTCGGCGACGCGCTGGCCACCCTCCAGGCTCCCGGTGCCACCGGCGGCACCATCACCTTCTCGTGCGGGGCGCCAGCCACCATCGTCTTCCCGGCGGGCGTCTCGGTGACCACGTCGCTGGGCCTGGTCGTTCCGACCGGCGCGCCTGCCGTGACCCTGGATGGCAACCACACGGTGCGCCAGTTCACGGTCTATGGCGGCGGCAGCCTGACGCTCACCAATCTGACGGTCGCCAATGGCTACATGGGCAGCGCCCGCGCCGGCGGCGCCATCTACGTGGTGGCCAATGCCAGCCTCTACCTCAACAACACCACCGTGTCCGGCAGCTTCGCCGCCGCAGGCGGCGGCGGGATTGACGTGGCGGGTGGCAGCGCCGTGCTCACCAACTGCACAGTGAGCGGCAACACGGCCCAGTATGGCGGCGGCATCTACGTCGGCGGCAGCGGTACGACCGTGACGCTGATCGGGACCACCGTCGCCAACAACACCGCGAATGTCAGCGGCGTCGCCGGCAATGGCGGCGGCATCAACGTCGGCGGCGGCAGCGTCACCGTCATCCTGATCAACAGCACCGTCAGCGGCAACAACGCGGCGCAGGGCGGCGGGATCTTCCTCGGCGGCCTCAACGACCTGCTG
>JANWHL010000034.1 GCA_025450405.1 Ktedonobacterales bacterium | reverse complement strand
GCCACGACACACCCGAGGACCCGTTGGCCGCAACCGTCGTCCCCTGAGCGTCGGCGCCCGCCATCCGACCCGCGCCGGCCCCGAACCGCCTCCCACAACGACCAAATGGTGCCGACATCAGGCCTGCTGGAGCCTGGCCCCGGTGTCCACATTCCCACGCCGTATCCCCCCTCCGTCCAGGCCGGACACACGGTGGCGACGATTGCAAAGCCGCTCCAGCGCATGCCAACCCTCCGGCACATGGTTCAGTATGGGCGGGCACCGGAGCGCTGACAACTTGCCCACTCACCAAGCGCGGGGCAGAGGTACCTTGGGGTCGATCCCCCGAAAATCGCCCGCTGGCCGCGCCGTCGAGGGACCTTTGTCCCCTTTTCCTCGCTGCCCCACCATCCGCCATCAGCTCAAGATTCTCCCGCAAACTGCCCCCTACGTGCGCCGCCCGCACAATGCACTCGAAACTCAGGATTACGCGCGGAACTTCTATTCCGCATCCTCGCCATGCTGCAGCCCTCGCCCGTGGGCGCGCCCATTTTCCGCCACCTCCCTGGCGGCCGTCCGCCCGCGGGCCGCAACCCGCCACGCGAACGTTCGGCCCCGTGGTATCCGGCTCGATCATGGAAACTGCTCCCATTTCAAGCGCGACCGCACTCGACCACGGCCATATTCGGTGCAAACCGCCCACCATGGTACATATCATGCGCCGATAACGGCTCCGCAAGTGCGACACGGAGCCGGCATGGCTTCGGTGCCGCGACGTAGCGCGCTCGGCGTTCGAGTCTGGTTCGTCAGAGTTTGGTAGGTACGGATACGGCATGGAGCATCTACGCAGCGCGTGGCACGCGTTCATCGGGGCGTCGCGTCCGAAACAGGTCGGCATCGGTTGCGGCCTCTTGATGTCAGCCTGCCTGCTCTTCTCGTGCGCCGGCGCCCTCTTTGCTTCGACCGTCGCGCCGCCCCGCCAGGTGACCGCCCAACTGCGGCCGCCAACGTCCACCACGGGCGCCCGCGGCGAGATCGCTCGGACAACTGTCATCCATGCGCTGACGCCCACCGCCGCACCAAGATCCACCCGAGCGCCCACGGCCACCCCCGCACCTACGGCTACTCCCGTTCCCACCGCGACCCCGCGCCCCAAGCCCGCACCCACGCCCCGGCCGACGCCTCGGCCCATACCCCGGCCCACGCAAACCCCCGTGCCAGTCGGTGTGTTCAACAATCCTTGGGGCTACAACTTCAACCCTGGCCGCCTCATCTACGCCCCACCGTCAGCTTTCTGCGCCTATTTCCCCTGCATCAAGAGCTTCTGGCGGGACACCAACGGCTATGTCGTGGAGTGCCGAGACGGCACATTCAGCCACTCCGGCGGGCGCCGTGGTGCCTGCTCGTATCACCGGGGCGAGTGGCGACCGCTGTACGCGCATTGATCCCCCCGCAACTCTCCGCGCATCGGATCCCCCTTGGCCGCCCTCGTGACACCCTGGCCGGTCGCGTCGCGCCCGTTTGTGCTCACCGCGCACCCACGTCTTCGCGTCTCCCGCGCTCCAACCGTGCTTGTAGCCACTCCCGAGCGGCGGTATAATCAGGGTTGCGGCATGCGACATCCCCGACCGGACGACGTCGTCCGGCCACCGGACGACGACAGGTAAGGAGTCGCTCTCATGTATCGCGGCCAATCGGGCATGTGGTCCTGGCTCTTCCACCGGATCACCGGGCTCGGCGTCCTATTCTTCCTCCTCATCCACATCGTGGATATTACCCTCGCCGGCTTCGGCCCGACGGTCTACGACGACGGCATCAAGATCTTCAGCCTGGGTATCGTCCGCGTGCTCTCGCTGGCGCTGATCGCCTCGGTGCTCTACCACGCCTGCAACGGCCTGCGCATCCTCATCATCGACTTCTGGCCCGCCGGCCACAAATATCAGCGGCAGATGTTTTTCGCCGTGGTCGCCCTTTCCATCGCCGGCTTCATCCCCATGGCCTTCTTCGTGGTCGCGCCCATCTTCGGCCGCTGCCCCGGGGCACCCAACACCTGCGCGCCGTTCATCTAGCGGGTCACCATGCGCGGCGGCCGCCTGGCGCGGCCTCACTCCCCCGGCAGTCAGGAAGGACACGATCCCCCATGGCCACCACCACTGAGCCCTCTCGCCCCGCCGCTCCTCGAGTCGTCGCGCAATACGGCGCCAGTGCCCGCCCCGTCGGCGGCACCGCCTTCGAGACCTTCTCCTGGTACTTCTTTCGCTGGTCCGGCGTCGTGCTGCTCTTCCTGGTGATCATCCACCTGATCCTCATGCACGTCGTCACCGACGTTTCCATGACCACCTACACCTTCGTCCAGCACCGCTACCAGAACCCCTTCTGGCGCGTCTACGACCTCGTGCTGCTCACCCTTGCCCTGCTCCACGGCCTCAATGGCCTGCGGATCATCGCCGACGATTACATCCACACCCGCGGCTGGCGCGTCTTCGCCCAGTCGGTCCTCGGGCTGACCGTGGTGACCTTCTGGCTGATGGGCACGCTCACCATCGTCATGTTCCCCACCAAGTGACCATGTGGCAGATGGCCACGTGCGCCATCTCGGTGGTCACCACCGCGCTCGCCGGCCAGGTCCTTGTCAGCCTTCCAACGCTCATTCGGCCCTCGTAGCGCCACCCCATTCAGCAGCAGCGGCGCCAGCCTCCTTCTCTCTCTCCTTCTCTCTCTCCTATCTCCGTGCCCTCTGTGCTCTCTGTGGTTAAATCCCTCCGGTCCGCCCCAGGAGTTGCCCTCATGCCGTACCACAAGTTCGATGTCGTGATCGTCGGCGCCGGCGGTGCCGGCCTCATGACCGCCATGCAGCTGTCCCACAACTCCAGCGTCGCCGTCATCAGCAAGCTCTACCCCACGCGCTCCCACACCGGCGCGGCCCAGGGCGGGGTGGCCGCGGCCCTCGGCAACATCGAGGAAGACCACTGGAAGTGGCACATGTTCGACACCGTCAAGGGCGGCGATTACCTCTCCGACCAGGACGCCGCGGAGGTGCTCGCGCGCGAGGCCATCGAGGCGGTCTACGACCTCGAGCACTGGGGCCTCCCCTTCAACCGTACCCCCGAGGGCAAGATCGACCAGCGCCGCTTCGGCGGCCACACGCGCAACTTCGGCGAGGGCCCCGTCCGCCGCAGTTGCTACGCCGCCGACCGTACCGGCCACATGATCCTCCAGACCATGTATCAGCAATCGATCAAGAACCAGGTGCGCTTCTTCAACGAGTACCTGCTCCTCGATCTCATTATCTCGGACGGCCGTGCCTGCGGCGTCACCGCGCTCTGCCTGCGCGATGGCACCATCCACACCTTCCACGCCAAGACCATCGTCTTCGCCACTGGCGGCTATGGCCGTGCCTGGCGCATCACCAGCAACGCCATTGCCTGCACCGGAGATGGTATGGCGGTCGCCTATCGGCGCGGCATCCCGCTCGAAGACATGGAGATGTACCAGTTCCATCCCACCGGGCTTTACAAGATCGGCATCCTCCTCAGCGAGGCGGCGCGCGGCGAGGGCGCCTACCTCCTCAACAACGAGGGTGAGCGCTTCTGCGTCCGCTACGCCCCCACCATGGAGGAGCTGGCCCCGCGCGACATGGTCTCCCGGTTCATCAACCAGGAGGTGCGCGAGGGTCGCGGCATCGACGGCAAAGACTACGTCTACCTCTCCGTAGTCCACCTTGGCAAGCAGAAGATCGACGAAAAGCTGCCCGACATCACCGACTTCGCCCGCAATTATCTCCAGGTCGAGCCGTACAGTGAGCCCATTCCCGTCCAGCCCACGGCCCACTACGCCATGGGCGGCATCCCCACCAACGTGGAGGGCCAGGTCGTCGTTGACGAAAAGAATACCGTCCTCCCCGGCTTCTACGCTGTCGGCGAGTGCGCCTGCGTCTCCGTACACGGCGCCAACCGCCTGGGCACCAACTCGCTGGTGGATCTCATCGCATTCGGCCGCCGCGCTGGCCAGCACATCGCCAAGAAATGGCTGCCCGAGGCAGAGCTGGCCCCGCTTCCCGCCGATGCCGACGCCTTCTCAATGGAGTTGGTGGAGCGCCTGCTCACTAACACGTCTGGTGGCACGGAAGGCCCGATCCGCCAGCAATTGCGCGACGACATGATGGAGAAGGTCGGCGTGGTCCGCACCGACGCTGGCCTGGAAGAGATGCGCGCCGAGCTCGTCGATCTCAAGGAGCGCTACGCCGCGATCCACCTGATGGACCGCTCGCGTACCTTCAACACCGAGCTCATGGAAGTGATCGAGCTGGGGAACCTGCTCGACTGCGCCGAGGCCACCGTGGCCGGCGCCGTCGCCCGCAAAGAGAGCCGCGGCGCCCACTACCGCGAAGACTACCAGACCCGTGACGACGCCAACTTCCTGCGCCACACCCTGGCCTATCACACCGACAAGCCCGGCTATCCCAACCTTCGCTATAAACCGGTGGTCATCACCGAGTTCCAGCCTAAGGAGCGGAAATATTGATCGACCGCTCGCCCCGGGCCGCGTCCTCGGTCCGCGCGTGGCACCGTTTCCAGCCCGCGCGGGCGGGTTGCGTGGCCGAAGGCCTCTAGCCGCCGTTTCAACCGCCCGCTGACCGCCCCCGTCCGCCATTCAACCTAGAGGATCCCGCCCATGTCCACCGCCACCCGCACACCCGCCGCCGCTCGCCGCTCCGGCGCCGACCTCCTCGCCGTCGCCATTAAGGTCAAGCGCTACCAGCCCGACCGCTCCGACAAGCCCTACTGGCAGGAGTTCCAGCTCCAAGTCGAGCCAAAAGACCGGCTGGTGGACGCGCTGAACCAGATCAAGTGGGAGCAGGACGGCACGCTCACCTTCCGCCGCTCGTGCCTCCACGGCGTCTGCGGTTCCGACGCCATGCGCGTGAACGGGCGTAACCGCCTCGCCTGCAAGCTCCTCATGAAGGACGTGGGCACACGCATCACCATCGAACCGATGCTCGGCTTCCCCGTCATTCGCGACCTCGTCGTCGACATGGACCCATTCTTCGCCAAATACGAGAAGGTCAAGCCGTTCCTCATCAACGACGAACCGGCCCCGGCCGCCGAGCGTTTGCAAAGCGCGGAAGAGCGCGCCCGCTACGACGACACCACCAAGTGCATCCTTTGCGGCGCCTGTACCGGCTCCTGCCCCTCCGTCTGGGCCAACCGCGACTGGGTCGGCCCCGCCTCCATCGTGAACGCTCACCGCTTCATCTTCGACAGCCGCGACCGCGCCGCTGGCGAGCGCCTGCGCATCCTGGGCGACCGCAATGGTGTCTGGCGCTGTCGCACCATCTTCAATTGCACCGAGGCGTGCCCGCGCGGCATCCATGTCACCGACGCCATCGAGGAAGTCAAGCGGGCCATCATGTACGGCAGCACGGAGACCGAATAGGGAAGCGTATGGGCAGCACCTCCTACTGGCAGGCCGAGACCGACTCGCACGCGCCGCCGGCGCCGCCCCCATCGCCTCTGGCGGGCGACGTGACCGCCGACGTCCTGGTCATCGGCGCTGGGATTACGGGTACGGCGGCGGCACTCTGGCTTGCGCGTGAGGGCGCGCGTGTGGTCGTCCTGGAAGGCCGCGCGGTCGCCGCCTCGGCCAGCGGGCGCAACGGCGGCTTCCTCCTCGGCGGCACGGCCGACACCTACGCCGCCACCATTGCTCGCCACGGGCGTGCTCTGGCCCGCCGCGCCTGGGCCTTCAGCGTCCAGAATCAACGCCTGGCGGCGGACCTGCTGGAAGAATTGGCCTGGAATGGCTGGAGCTGCGGCTACCAGCGCAACGGTAGCATGCTGCTCGCGGCCAACGAGAGCGAGTTGGAGGCCATCTGGGAGAGCATCCGTCTGCTGCTGGAGGACGGCTACGAGGCCATCCAGCTCGACGCTGGCGAACTCCCCTCGCGCATCCGCGGCACATACCTGGGTGGCGCGTACCATCCGAGCGACGGCGAAGTGCAGCCGGCGCAGCTGGTCCGCGGCCTCGCGTATCTCGCGCGCCGATCGGGCGCGATCATCTACGAGGGCAGCACGGTAACTGGTCTGGTGGAGGCAGGCGCCGAGGTCGTCGCGCGCACCCCTGGCGGGACGGTCCGCGCCGGCCACGCTGTGCTCGCCACCAACGCGCGCCTACCGGAGCTGCTGGACCAGGTCGGCGCGAGCTGGCTCGGCGCCCGCGTCCGACCCACTCGCGGGCAGGTGCTGGCTACCGCGCCGGTGAAAGAGGAAGTCTTCACGTGCCCGTGCTACGCCGACGAAGGCTACCAGTACTGGCGCCAGCTCCCCGATGGTCGGCTCGTGGTCGGTGGCTGGCGCAACCGCTCTTTCGACACAGAATATACCGACGACGAGACGCCCGGGCCGCCGATCCAGGATCACCTCGAGCGCTTCCTCCGCCAGACCCTGCGCCTCGCCCCCAATGTGGCACCAGTCACACACCGCTGGGCGGGCACGATGGCGTTCTCGGACGACCGTCTGCCGCTGGTGGGACACGTCCCTGGCAGCTCCCGTTGCTACGTCTCCGGCGCGTATACCGGCCATGGAAACGCCAACGCCCTGGCGGCGGCCCGCGTGGTGAGCGATCTCATCCGCGGCGGCGCGCACCCCGACGCCGATCTCTTCGATCCCGCCCGGCTCGCGACCGTAACGGCGCGGGCACCCGAACGCGGGATGTGAAGTTCCCGCCCAGGTCCGCCAGCATCCTAACCACCCCACTCGCGGAATGTTCGCACATGAGGGACACGACCGATGCCGACGGGGCGCTTCGTGGTGGACGCGGCGGCGCTCGTTCCCAACGGGATTTGCGAGCTGCCCGGCGGCGTCGCGCACCAGGTACGCGACGTCCTCCGCCTCGGTCCGGGCGCTTCGCTGACGCTGCTGGATGGCGACGGCGGCGAGTGGCCCGCGACCGTCGCGTCGGCCGATCGCAAGCGCGTTGTCGCCCGCCTTGGCGTGCGGCGCGTGTGCGCAGCCGAGCCGAGCGCGCGCGTTGTCCTCTGTCCAGGACTGCTCAAAGCGGCGAAACTCGAGTGGGTGTTCCAAAAGGGCACGGAGCTCGGCATCACCGCCTTCGCGCCGGTGATCTGCGCGCGCGGGCGGGCACTTGGCGATGAG
>JANWHL010000033.1 GCA_025450405.1 Ktedonobacterales bacterium | reverse complement strand
TGGACTCTCCAGAATTGGGATCAAACCCCCTCTCGGCCGGGCGACGCGCCATAGGCCGTGACTCAGGCGCGGATGGGTTCGCCGCAGCCCCTGACTCCCCGCTCCTCGCGGGAGAGGGGCTGGGGTCCCCCACTGGGGGCTGGGGGTGAGGGCCGCTACGCCAGCTCCGCCAGCCGGCCGCCCGGCATCGCCAGCGGGGTCGCGGCGTAGCGCGCGATGTGGCCCAGCAGATCGTCGAGGTCGAAGGGCTTGCCCAGGAAACCCTGGATCGGCAGCGCCCGCACGTAGTTATAGTTGGCCGAGGCGCTCATCATCAGAATTGGCGGGGACTCGCCCAGCTCCGCCCGCAGGTGCCCGATCAACGTGGCGCCATCCATCCCCGGCATCAGCAGATCGATCAGCGCGAGGCTCGGCGTCTCACGTCGCGCCTGCTCGAGCGCCGCGTACCCGTTGGCGCACGCCACGACCTTATAGCCCTCGTCTTCCAGCAGCTGCGTGATGCAATCGAGGATGCCGCGGTCGTCGTCCACAACGAGTATCGAGTGGCCCATCGAGTAATCCTTTCGCCGGGCGGCGCGCGTCCGGGCGCCGGCCAGGATATTGTCCACGTCGCTACCCGCCGGACATGGCGAGGGTGGCGATGGTCTGGACAGGGAGTGGAAGGGTGACAAGGTGGATGAGTGACAAGTGTGCGTAGCTAGAGAAAGGGCGCGCGTATCCCTGGGGATGTCCGCGGGCGTATGGGACCAGTGTACTGGCGTGACATGATATTCGCGGTCCGCCCAAAGGGTGATCTCCAGGGATGAAAGACACACCGGCACCCGCTCGCCCGCTGAAGACGCGGCGGAGCCGGCGCGGCGGTTGGCGTGTCTTCCAAGGAGGTGGACCTATCGTGCGGCGTCGCACGGGAATGGCGCATCTGATATTACCCAACGCCGCGCGCGGCGCGATGTCGAATGCCGGCTGGCCCAGAGTGTGCAATGGCGACCTCTCCCCCCACTCTACGTGGTATGGTGTTGGGTAATCACCGTCACCGGATGACCTGTTGGGTAATCCGGTTCGCCACCGCTGGAGGCCACCCATGACATCGCGCATCCCGCGGGTCGAAGATGGCGTCATGCGGCCGGTGGCGGCCGACCACCCCGGCGTGGCTCCCGACGACGCTCCCGGCGATCCTCCCGCCGTCGATCCAATTGATGCCGCGACGATCACCGTGGGTACGCCCGCGTGGTTCACCTGGCTCGCCGACCCCGCCACCCGCTCCTTTGCCTTCCGCCATCCCGCGGGCGTCTTCACCGCGCGCAAAGAGCGCCGGCAGCGTGGCGAAGATTACTGGGTGGCCTACCGCATGCGCACGGGGCGCCTGCGCAAGTTCTACCTGGGCAAATCGCCTGAGTTGACATCCGAGCGCCTGCGGGGCGCCGCGGTGGCGCTGGCCCCCGGCGTGATCGCTCCAGCGCCCGTCAGCGCGGGAGGGGAAGACCGCGCGCGTGGCGATGCCAGCGCGTCCGCCAGTGCGTCTGACAGCGCAGCGCGCGGCCCACGCCAGGCCACCGCCGCGACTCGTCCGCTCGCGACCCAGGACGCCCACGAGGCGTTCGTGCTGCTGAGCACCAAGCTCGCCGTCCCCCCGCCGCGTCCACGACTGATCCCCCGCACCCGGCTGACCGACCAGCTCACGCGCGACCTGGAGCAGCCGCTGGTTCTCGTCACCGCGCCCGCCGGCTTCGGCAAGACGACGCTCCTCAGCGAATGGCGCGCCACGCGGGTGGGTTCCGAGTTCCCGCTCGCCTGGGTCTCGCTCGACGAATCCGACAACGATCCCGTCCAGTTCTGGACCTATGTGACGGCCGCGCTGCGCGCCGTGATGCCCGATCTCAGCGCGCGGGATGTCCTGGCGCCCCTCCGCTCGCCCCAGCCGGCCCCCCTCCAGGCGGTCGTCGCCACGCTGGTCAACGCGCTCGCGGCGCTCGCCACCGATGCCGCGCTCGTGCTCGACGACTATCACGTCATCGCCACGCCGGCCATCCACACCAGCCTCACCTATTTCATCGAGCACCTGCCCCCGCGCATGCACGTCGTGCTGACCAGCCGCGTGGGGGTGCCACTGCCGCTGCCGCGGCTGCGCGCCCGCGGCCGGGTGGCCGAGCTCCACGCCGCCGACCTCCGCTGCACCGACGAAGAGGCGGCGATCTTCCTCCAGCAGGTGATGGGGCTCCGCCTGGATGACGCCGGTGTGGCGCTGCTGGCCGAGCGCACGGAGGGCTGGCTGGCCGGCCTCCAGCTCGCGGCGCTGGCGCTGCGCGGCCGCGAAGAGATTCCCACGGCCGTGGCGGCGTCCATTAGCGCGCCGCGCTATGTCGAGCCCTATCTGGTGGAGGAGGTGCTGCGCCGCCAGCCGGAGGCGATCCAGCGTTTCCTGCTCCGGACCTCCATCCTCGACGACCTGAGCGGCCCGCTCTGCGACGCCGTCACTGGTGGCGCCGACGGCGAGGCGATGCTGCGCGCCCTCGATCACTCCAACCTCTTCGTCATTCCCCTGGACGACACCGGCCGCTGGTATCGCTACCATCATCTGTTCGCCGAGGTGCTGCGGGCGCGTTTGCACGCGACGGCGCCAGGGAGCGAGCGCGATCTGCACCGGCGCGCCAGCGGCTGGTACGCCGCGCAAGGCCGGCCCACCGACGCGGTGCGCCATGCGCTGGCCGGTGGCGATGTCGAGCGGGCCGCGGTGCTGATCGAGGAGGTCGCTCTGCCGCTGATCTGGCAGCGCGGCGAGGTGGCCACGGTCGAGGGTTGGCTGGCGGCGCTCCCGGAGTCGATCGGCGCCACGCGCCCGCGCCTGGGGATCGCCCACGCCCTGGCCTGCGTCCTCAGCTGGCGCCACGAGGCCGCGGAACGCGTGGTCGCGGCGGTCGCGCCGATCGTGGAAGGCGAGCACGGCACGCCGGAGCAGCGCGGGCAGCTCGCGGCCCTGCGCGCCTACCTGGTGCGCCAGCACGGCGACATCGCGGGGTGTATCGCGCTCGCCCGCCAGGCGCTTGACCTGCTGCCGGAGGACGGACACGAATGGCGATCGCTCGCGACCATCATTCTGGCCGCCGCCCATCTCGAGCGCGGCGAGCTGGCGGCGGCCGACGAAGTCTACGCCGCCGCCGTCCCGCTAGGCCGGCGCGCGGGCAATCAGTTCATGACCGTGCTCTCCCTGGGCGAATGGGCGCTGGTGGAGTTCGAGGGGGGGCAACTGCGCCAGGCGGCGGCGCGCTGCCGCGAGGCGATCCGCGAGGCGGGCGGCCCCGGTCACCTGGCTCTGTCACCCGCCGCTGGTTTCGCCTATCTGCTGCTGGGTCTGGTGCTCTATGAATGGGATGATCTGGATCAGGCGCTCGAATGCGCGGAAGCCTGCATCACGCTCTATCAGCGGATCGGCCACGGCGGCAACCTCGTCTACAGCTACGATCTGTTGATGCGCGTCCAGCGGGCACGGGGCAACACCGCCGCCGCGCGCGCCGCGTGCGAGGCGGCCATGGACCTCGGCCGCGAGCGGCGCGAGGATCGCTTTTTCGCCGGCACTCTGGATATGGTGCTGGCCCGCTGGTCGATCCAGCAAGGCGACATCGCCGCGGCGGCGCTCTGGCGGCCGGCGTTCCGCGCGGGCGATGATCCGGACCTGCCCGGTTTCGAGGCCGACCCGATGACGGTGGAGTACGAGCAGCTGACGCTGGCGCGGCTCTGGCTGGCCGAGCGCCGCTATGATGACGCGCTGGAGATCGTGCGGCCGCGCCGCGAAGCCGCCGCCGAAGCGGGCCGCCAGAACGTCCTACTCGAGATGCTCACGCTGGAGGCCCTGGCGTGGCAGGGCAAAGGCAAGAGCGATCGCGGCATGGCGGCGCTCGGACGCGCGCTGGAGCTGGCGGCGCCCGAGGGCTATGTGCGCGCGTTCGTCGATCTCGGCGACCCACTGGCCCGGCTGCTCCGGCTGGCCGCCGTGCGCGGTGTGTCGGCGAGCTATGTACGTTCCCTGCTCGACACCTTCGATCTGCCGCGCCGTCCGGATGACCTGACGGACCAGGAGCTGCGCGTCCTTGCCCGCGTCGCCGCCGGCGCCTCCAACCAGGCCATCGCGGAGCAGCTGGTCATCGCCCCCAGCACCGTCAAGACCCACCTGCAACACATCTTCAACAAACTGGGTGTCCGCAGCCGGACCGAGGCCATCGCTCGCGCCCGCGAGCGGCATTTGCTCTGACCAGCCGCGCGATCCTTGCCCGCCACGGCGTGATCCGCTACACTGACTCCGGCGGTGAGCGTGTCGCGAGCGTAGAGGCTTCCGCCCTGGCGGCGCTCGGTCGCGCGCCGGACGCCCTCTCGGCATCACGCGAAGAGCCAGCTGGCGGCGGGTGGTGTCCGGAGACGGCGATTCATGCGGGAGCATGCCGGCCAAGGGCGGGCGTTGCGGTTGGGGCTCGCATAGGGTATCGAGCCCGTGGTGGTGACTGTGTTGGCCGCCCGCCAAAGAGGATGTTGGCGTGAAATCGCCCCGTCTCCCGCCCCACGCGGTGCCTGTCCTGGCCGCGATCCGGCGCTGGCTACGTCCGCCCTGGGCGCCGTATGTCTGGCATGCCGCCGCGCTGGCCGCGCTGGCGATCGTCCTCCTCGCCGCGGACGCGCTCTGCGCGCGGGTCACGCTCCCCGTGGTATTGGATGACCACGCGGGCGTGGCCGCGCTCTCAGTCGGCGGCCAAGATGTCGTCCTCGGGCGGATTGGTTCGCCCACGGCCATCGAGATCGTGCCGCGCGACCCGGTCTACCACGAATATCAGCTTGACGGCACCGACAGCACCAACAACCTCACCCTTGACACCGCCTACCTCCACACTATCTCCCGCTCCCCGTACTACCGCTTCCAGGCGTGGATGCGCGACCTGGATGGCCTCAGCCAGTGGCGCGATCTCCGTGTGCGGGCGAACGGCCGTGCGCTGCGCGCGATCGCGACGCCCGCCGCCGGGGTCCGCCTGCCCCTGCCCGCGGCCGCCGACCTCCGTGTCGCGCTGGACCTCCAGCGCCCCGAAACACCCGCGGACCTCGACCTGCTCTTCGCCGATGGCACCCTGATGCGGATCACTGTGGACCGGAACGACCGCTACATCTCCGCGGACCACCTGGATACCATCTCGGGCTACATCTTTCCCGTGGCGCGCGCCTTCTTCCCAACCGATCCCACACCTTTCGCGGCCATGGTGCTCGATACCCTCGTGCGCGCCGTCCTCTGGGCGCTGGCGGCGCTGCTGGCCGTCGCCGCATGCGATGCCCTCGTGGCCCTCCTGGTGCCATATCTGGCGCCATTCCTGGTGCCCGTCGCCGCC
>JANWHL010000032.1 GCA_025450405.1 Ktedonobacterales bacterium | reverse complement strand
GGCGCGCCATTGGCCGATGGAGCAGATCTGGCGCCTACGCAAGAACGGCGGCTGAGGCGCCGGCGCCCACCGTCCGTTGACACCCCCGCGCGTGGCCGGGTACAGTTTGACCGCGGTGATACTCAACCAGGCCCGCCGCACCTCCGGCTCCCCTCCCCATCGCAATGGGGAGGGGTTGGGGTCCCCACTGGGGGCTGGGGTCCCCCACTGGGGGCTGGGGTCCCCCACTGGGGGCTGGGGGTGAGGACCTCTTGATCACTAGAGAGCAGGGACAGATGGCTGACGAACGGGCACAGATGGCCGGCGCCCAGCAGCACTTTGGCTATATCCGCTTCCCCACCATCCACGACGACCAGATCGTCTTCGCGGCGGAGGACGACCTCTGGCGCGTCCCCGCCGCCGGCGGGCGCGCCGAGCGCCTGACCGCGGACGTCGCGGATGCCAGCGACCCCCGGTTTGCGCCCGATGGGTCGCTGATCGCTTTCACCGGCCGCACCGAGGGCCCCGCCGAGGTCTACGTCATGCCCGCCGCGGGCGGCGAGGCCCGGCGTCTCACGTATCATGGCGCCAACACGCGTGTGGTCGGCTGGCGCCCCGACGGCTCCGCCATCCTCTACTCCAGCAATGCCGAGCAGGGCATGCGCCGCTGGCAGACCATCTTCGCCATCGCCCCCACCGGCGGCGAGCCCACCATGCTCCCCTTCGGCATGGCCCACTCAATCGCCTATGGCCCCAGCGGCGCTATCGTCGTCGGCCGCCACACCGCCGAGCCCGCGCGCTGGAAGCGCTATCGTGGTGGCACGGCGGGCTTCCTCTGGATCGATCCCACTGGCGCGGGTGAGTTCCACCGCCTCACCGATCTCGGCGGCAATGTCACCTGCCCCTGCTGGGTCGGCGATCGCGTCTACTTCATCTCCGACCATGAGGGCCTGGGCCACGTCTATTCGTGCCTGGCCACCGGCGAGGACCTGCGCCGCCACACCCGCCACGACGACTTCTACGCCCGTGGTCTCGCCACCGACGGACATCGTCTCGTCTATCACGCCGGCGGCGACCTCTTCCTCCTCGACCCCAACGCCACCGAATCCGCCCGCGTCGCGGTCCAGCTCCCCGGCTCGCGCAGCCAGCGCGCCCGCCGCTTCGCCCCCGCCGCGCGTTTCCTGGATAGCTGGCGGCTCCATCCCAGGGGCCACTCCGTCGCGCTGACCACCCGCGGCAAGGCCTTCAGCCTGGGCAACTGGGAGGGCGGCGTCCTCCAGCACGGCGCGCCCGATGGCGTCCGGTATCGCCTGCTCACCTACCTCCACGACGGAGCGCGCCTGGCCGGCATCGCCGACGACGGCGCCGAGCCGCGGCTCGTCGTCTTCCGCGCCGACGGCGCCGCCGAGCCGCGTGTCTACGACCTGGACATCGGCAATGTCGTGGAACTCAAGACGTCGCCGGCCGGAGATCTCGTGGCCCTGGCCAACCACCGCAACGAGCTGCTGCTGGCGGACCTGGCGGCGGGTACTCTGCGCGTCCTCGACCGCAGCGCTACCCGCCGCATCGCCGGCATCGCGTGGTCGCCCGACGGCCAATGGCTCGCCTACGGCTTCGGCCTCAACGAGCGGCAGACGGCCATCAAGGTGTGCCAGATCGCCGACGGCGCGACCCACCAGGTCACCGATCCCGTGCTCCACGACACCAGCCCCGCCTTCGATCCCGCTGGCCGCTACCTCTACTTCCTTGGGACGCGCGACTTCGATCCAGTCCAGGACAACCTGCATTTCGAGATGGGCTTCCCGCGCGGCATGCGTCCCTATCTGATCACCCTGCGCCAGGATCTCCGTTCGCCCTTCATGCCCGAGCCGTCGCCGCTGGAGCCCGCGCCCAAGGCCGACGAGAAAAGTGGCGAGGACAAGGAGCACGGGAAGGACGGGAAGGCGGAGGAGAACGGGGCGCCCAAGCCCGTTGAGATCCAGTTGGAGGGCATCACCCTGCGCGCGGTCGCCTTCCCGGTCGCCGAAGGGCTCTACGGCCGCGTTCAGGGGACCCCGAAGGGCGCCGTGTACACCACCTACCCCATCGAGGGCACGCGCTACCAGAGCTGGGCCAGCATCGCGCCGGAGGCCAAGGCCAGCCTGGAGTTCTACGACTTCGACAAGCGCAAGCAGGAGCACCTGGCCGACGCCATCACCGACTTCGCCATCACCCCCGACGGCAAGACGCTGATCTACCGCTCCGGCGAGCGCCTGCGGGTGATCAAGGCCGGCGAGAAGCCCCAGGACGAGGACGCGTCGCCGGGCGAGCGCGACAAGGCCGGCCGCGGCACCGGCTGGCTGGACCTTGACCGCGTCAAGGTCTCCATCCATCCCGACGCCGAGTGGCGCCAGATGCTCGGCGAGACCTGGCGCCTGCAGCGCGAGCAGTTCTGGGTGGCCGACATGGGCGGCGTGGACTGGAACGGCGTCTTTGCCCGCTACTCGCCGCTGGTGGATCGCATCAGCTCGCGCGGCGAGCTCTCGGATCTGATCTGGGAGATGCAGGGCGAGCTTGGCTCCTCCCACGCCTATGAGATGGGCGGCGACTACCGCGCGCGGCCACAGTATCGCCAGGGCACGCTCGGCGTGGACTGGCGCCTCGACGCCGCGAGCGGCACGTATCGCATCGGCCGCATTCTGCGCGGCGACCCGTGGGACACGAGCGCCACCTCGCCACTGCTGGCCCCCGGCGTGGATGTGGCGGTCGGCGACGCGGTGGTGGCCATCGACGGCCAGCGTGTGACCGCCGAACGCGGCCCGCGCCAGTTGCTGGTCAACAAAGCCGGCGTGGAGGTGGCCGTGACCATCCAGCCGGCGGAGGGTGGCGACCCGCGCACCGTTACCGTGCGCGCGCTTGGCGACGAGCACCGCGACGAGGCCGACGTGCGCTACCGCGATTGGGTGGAGGCCAACCGCCGCCACGTCCACGAGGCCACCGGTGGCAAGGTTGGCTACGTCCACATCCCCGATATGGGCTCGGGCGGCTTCGCCGAGTTCCACCGCGGCTACCTGGTGGAGTACGACCACGCGGGCCTGATCGTGGACGTGCGCTCCAACGGCGGCGGCAGCGTCTCGGGGCTGATCCTGGAGAAGCTGGCGCGCCGGCGGCTGGGCTACGACTTCCAGCGCTGGGGTCCGCCGCAGGCGTATATCGGCGAGTCTCCGCGCGGCCCGCTGGTGGCGATCACCGACGAGAACGCCGGCTCCGACGGCGACATCTTCAGCCACGCGTTCAAGATGCTGAACCTCGGTCCGCTGATCGGCAAGCGCACGTGGGGCGGTGTCATCGGCATCAACCCCTACATGCCGCTGGCCGACGGCACCTTCACCACCCAGCCGGAGTTCAGCTTCTGGTTCAGCGACGTCGGTTGGGGGGTGGAGAACTACGGCACCGACCCGACCATCGAGGTGGAGTACACCCCGCAGGACTACGTCCGCGGCGTGGACCCGCAGCTGGAGCGCGCGATCTCCGAGGCCACGCGCCTGGTGGCCGAGCATCCCAGCGCCCCCCCGACCCCTGGCCCGCACCCACACCGTGGCCGGCCGGCGCTGGGGTAGGGACGCGGTCCTCACCCCCAACCCCCAGTGGGGGACCCCGGCCCCTCTCCTAGCAAGGAGAGGGGAGCCAGACGTGCGACGGCTTTGACGCCCACTGGCTCCATGTCACGGGCGGGAGCCTGGATCCAGGCTGGGGAAACGGCGCGCATCCCGGCTTCGGATGATCGGTCGCTCATCGTCGGGGCGCCCCGTGGACGCCAGGCCCGAAAACCGCGACGCCCCCCGCTTTGTAGGGGCGTCCGGTGGACGCCCGGCCCGGTGGACGCCCGTCGCCTCCATGATTACACGCGGAACTTCAATTCCGCATGCCCGCCAAAAGATCCGGCCAGTCTTGGCCGCGATCCTCCGCGTGCCTCGCCCCGATCCGGTTGCGCGCCCGCGGGCGACATGTTGCTCTCCTTGCGGCGTCCACGTCCCCCGCGCCGCGAGCGCACCGCACACCTGAACAAGATGAAGCCTCCGAATAGGTGGCGCTGGGCGTCCACCGGACGCCGAGCGAAAGCTCGAACCTTACCGTCATGCCCGGCGCGCCGATGTAATAGCGTACAAGCGACAGCGCGACGCGGAGCGCCGCCGCGGACTGGCCGAGCTCACACAGATGAGCCAGGACATGGGTCTCTATAACTCAGAGGTGGCACACCACGAAGGATAACAGGTGACCGGGGAAGGCGTCGACAGGCTCTCTGGCGTAGGGGCGACCGGGCTGCCATCGCCGCTGACGATCGATGGGCGTCCGCGCACCCAATTAGGAACGCGAATCAGGATCAAGGGTGGGGCGAAGTGCGGAAAGGTGGTGCCCGTTGTCCGCGTTTGGTGCCGTCCTTGATGCCTGCGTGCTCGTGCCCGCCGCGATGACCGCCGTCCGCGCGGCTACAGCCGCCAGAGTTCCTTCAGGCGTGCGACGAGCTGGTCCTGCCGCCGCTGCACCACGTCAGGCGTCCACACCGACTCCTGGAGCACCTGCGTGGTGAGCGCAAACGGCGAAATCCCGCCCCGCGCGCCGAAGTATTTCCGCTTCTTCGTCTCGAAGTCATAATTGGAGGCCTGCGCGTTCTTGGATCGTGACAGCAGCACCAGGTTTCCCAGCCGATTGGCGTACTGGGCGCGGACCTCGGTGGTCGGAAACCACTGCAGCCATTGGCTCCCCACGCTGGGATTGCGCGGCAGCACGTGCTCCACCGTCATCTGCCGCCGGTCGTAGGTCGCGCCGGCCCCGGCCAGGAGGTTGTCGAGCCGCCAGAGCGCGTAATTGCGCGGCGACACGGGCATGAGATACAGGTCACCGCTCATAGCGGCCAGCGTCGCCTCCCGCTCCTCGGGCGTCAGCTGAATGGGCGAGTCTGGCTTGCTGAGGTCCTCTCCGCGCTCGATGGCCACCAGCAAGTGCTGATACCGCGTTTCACGCTTATTGGCGTACTGCCGGCGGATCATCAGCGAGGCCGCGAGCCGTTCCAGCTCGGTGAAGAAGCGCGCCAGCCGGTCGGGCTGGTCTGGGTACCGCGAGAGGTAGAGCAGGGCCGGCGGTATCCAGTCGGCATTGTCGATCTTGTCCAGCCAGCGCAACATGCTGTTGACCGTGATCGCCGCCTCCACGTTCGCGTGCTCGTAGACGGCGTTGCGGATCGTATACGACGCGGCTCCAAACGGCACGATGACGTCGTCCACCACCCGGCGCGCGTCCCCAAGGGGCTCCAACACCGCTGTCCGGATGTCGTCCAGGATGCTATTCCGCTGATAATAGCGCTTGTGGATCGCGCGAATATCCGCCAGCAGGTCGTTGAAGCCCTTGGCCCCGAGCGATTCCTCCGTCTGTTCCCAACGGGCCACATACTCCGCTTGTTCTTGAGGCGGTATATGGCCGATGATCTCGGCCTTGAGGAGGTCGGCCGTCGTGAGGTCCAGCCCCCGGTCATTGAGCACCGTGAAGATGCGATAGGCCGACTCCAGGTCCGGAGTGGCGACGGCGATCATCAGGCAGCGCTGGACGACGAATTGCGCCAGTCGGACACGCCGCGGCTCCGATAGTTGCGCGGTCTCGCGCAGGTAGAGAGCCGCGTTCTCGCGCATATTGCGCTGGCTGCCCGACAGGTGGTTGTGGACCTGCCCCCGCAGGCGCCGCAGGCCGTCCTCATTCTGGATGTACGTCTGGAAGAAGTCGGCATCGCGCTCCTTGGGCCGTACCCGATAGCGCGCGGGGACGTTGTTCAGCGGATCGGCGGGTTCATAGAGCCTTCGCGTGATGCCCGCGCTCATCTCACCCGGAATCAGCGACCGCAGCACCGCCAGCAGAATGGTCAGCGTGATCAGCCGCTGCTGCCCATCGACGATCTGGGCCTCTGGTCGCGTGCCCTTGACCAGCACGATGCTGCCCAGAAAGTAGGGATTCAGGTCGTCGATCGGCTCATCACCTTCGCCGAGCGCGGTGATGAGATCCTCGAGCAATTCACCCGCGTGCTCCGTGGTCCACGCGTACGGCCGCTGATAGGGCGGCACCACAAACGCATAGCGTTCGCTGAACACCTCGGCGACACTGTGCTGCTCCCCTTTGATCTCCACCCGGCTCATGGGACCGCCTATCCTTCAGATCGTCAGGCCAAAGACCGCGGGGCACCGCATCCACGCGTGCCGTCCGCTGGCGTCGGTCGTTGGGAGTGGTCGCTGGGTTGCCGCGGTGCGCTCCCGCCCCCCCAAAGTGCCCGTATCGTAGCAGGCCAACAGGCGGCGGTCAAGCGCGCGTTTGGCTGAAAGTATATCGACCTCTGCCTGCCGATTCACACTGTTGGACGCCCGACCGCCAAGGACGACCCACCATCCGTCGGGCCATTCGGTGATCTCCCTATGGCCGCGCCTGGAATTCAATGCCGCATGCTCGCCGCAGGATCCGCACGCCCGTGGCGCCTCGCTCCCGCCAAGCACACAACTCCGCCGACGATGGACACGCGGGCCACAGGGAGCACGCGCGAGTTCGAGCTGAAGGCGTGCGCGGTGATGAAGCGAGGAGGCGCTCTGGAGGACGCGGCT
>JANWHL010000031.1 GCA_025450405.1 Ktedonobacterales bacterium | reverse complement strand
TGTTCGCATCCCCCAGGAGCTTGGCCACCTCACTGGGGATCAGGATCGCCAGCAACGCCTGCCAGTGAAAATTGTTGGCGAACCAAAAGAGGTTGAGCGCGAGCTGCTGCCAGGTGGAGAGGGTTGGCGGCGCGTCGCTGCCTGGCAAATTACGCGGAGCGCCCGCGTCCTGGATAGTCGCCATGGTCAGCTTCCCCCTTCGCGCGGCGCGCGCCAAACGAACGCTCCGGGCCAAAGCGCGTGTCCCGCCAGCGGCCGGCGGGACAACCCTGGCTTGCGGACAGTATAGCAGTAGGGGCAATGGGAGTTAGCAAACCATGCGGAGAGAGATATCAGACCTTGGCACGCCTCCAGGCGACTGGGGAGCCAGTTAGGTCGCCAGGGCGCGTGGAGAGGTCGTCGAAACATTGATTGATGCTGGACATGCACGTCGTCAGATCGTCGCCGTACACGTGGATCGAGATTGCCAGCGCGTCGCCCGCGTTCCGCACTTGGTGGATGTTCTCGTCAGGCGGAACGAGCGCGGCGGTGCTTCCCGGCGGCACCAGCACATCGTCCAGCGGAGCCAGCCAGCGGTCGCCATCGGCGTCTTCGCGCAGGGTGAACCGCTGCTCGCGCTCAACACCTTGCACCACTCCGACCACACACCAGCAGATGTGGTCGTGAATCGGCGTCACCTGGCCGGGCAACCACACTAGCGCCGTTACAGAGAAACGCCGGCTCGGCGCGACCGCCAGCAGATGCACACGGTAGTGCTCCGGGTCTGGCTCACGATGCTCGGGCGCCAGGAAATCTGGATGAGCAAGCAGCGGCGCCAGGAAATGGCGCACACCCTCCGCCACTCGATGCGGATCGCTCTCAGTGGCGACCACCGCCTCCACATCGGCGATGAAGGTCGACAGGCCAGCGGTCGTGATAGGACTGCCCTCCACTTCAGGTGATACGCTCACGCCAGTCTCCCTTCTTCCGGCGGGCACACGCGAAGACGCGTGCGTACTCTGGACTTGAGGTGTTCCAGGCCATAGTATACCGCGCGGCACACCAGGGCAGTCGCGGAAAGTCACGCGCCCCAACGGTCGGGCCGCGCTCCCCCGATTGCTCAGCCAAGGAGTCATCCTGAGTTTAGCTGCAGCGGCGAGAGATTGGGCGAGCTTGTGGCGTATATCTGTTAGGGCGTTTGGCCCACTCCGCGCTCTACGGCCGCCGCGCTCCCACCAAACGTGAACGCCGCGCCCGCGTGGAGACGCGACCGCCGCTTGCGCCGGCGCTTTCCGCCTGCTATAGTGTTGGGCACCACACGACTGCCCACCACGTGCCACCAGGTCGAAGTGCCCGCGGGTATGCAAACTTGCCGCACTGAGCCCGGAACTCTCCGATCTCCGTGCGCGCGGCGGGCAGGCGCAGAGTACGGTACAGTTTTGGGATTGGGGAGGCACTCATGAGGCATCTGCGGTTCCGCTTCCTGGCACTGGGAGTGGTGCTCATGCTCGCCGTTCCGCTGGTCGCCGCCTGCGGCTCGACCACTGGCGGCGGCGGCACGACGACGGGAAAAACCATCAAGGTCGGTCTGGTGACCGACACCGGCGGCCTGAACGATAAGAGCTTCAACCACCTGGCATACACCGGCTTGCTCAAGGCGGAACACGACCTGGGCGTGCGCGGCGACGTGCTCCAGTCCGTCACACAGACGGACTACGTCCCGAATTTGACGCACTTCGCGGCGCAGGGGTATGACCTCGTCATCGCCGTTGGCTTCGACATGCAGGTGGCGCTCGGCCAGGTCTCGCAGACCTTCCCGAATACCCACTTCGCCATCATCGACGGCTCCCCGACCGACGCGAACTTCAATCCGGTGCCGCGGGCGAATGTTCTCTCGCTGTTCTTCCGCGAGCAGGAGGCCGGCGCGCTGGTCGGCACGGTCGCGGGCGTGCTCGAGAAGGACCAGAAGACTCCGAAGCCAACCGGAGTCATCAGCGCGGTGGGTGGCCAGAAGATCCCGCCAGTGGACCGCTACATCGCCGGCTACCAGTGGGCCGCCAAGATGGCTGATCCGAGCATCAAGGTCCTGGTTGGCTACTCCAACGACTTCACCGATCCCACCAAGTGCTCTGGCATCGCCAATAGCCAGTTTGGCCAGGGCTCGGACGTCGTCTTCCAGGTGGCGGGCGGCTGCGGCAATGGCGCCCTCCAGGCGGCGGGCCAGAAGGGCGTCTACAGCATTGGCGTTGACGCGGACCAGGGCTTCGTCGACAAGTCGGTCATCGTGAGCGCCCTGAAGAAGGTTGATGTCGCCACGTTCGACGCCATCAAGTTCATCCAGGATGGCTCGCTGCCTCCCGACTATCAGGCAACGGGCGAGGCTCCGTGCGTCGCGTCCACCCGCTCCTGCACAGAGTTCCTGTTCAACCTGAAGAACGGCGGAGTCGGCTACGCGGTTGATAACCTCAATCCGCTTCCGTCCGACGTCCAGACCGCCGTCACGAATCTGGAGAACGCGATCAAGGCGGGGCAGCAAACGCCTCCGGAGACGGTCTCCTAGCTCGGCCGCCGTCACCCTGAGGTGATGTCGGTCACGAGGGCGGGCGCCGGCGGGTGCCCGCCCTCGCGTCTTCATCCCGAATCTTTGCTTGCCACGACGCCAATCCGCGGCACGCTCGATCGTGCTGGCACCCTGATGGGTGCGCTACAATGGCGGCATACCCCAGCGAAGAGCCCTCTAGGTACCCGCACCGAAGGAGGTGCCAATGGCCACGCCGTCCGCACCCACCACCGAGCGCACCGCGTCCGCTGACACCCCAACCCCGCTCTCCCGTGTGATCGCATACCTCCGCCCGATGGGCACCCCTTTGGGGTCGGTGCTCTTCGCGTTCGTAGTTGGGGCCATTGTCGTCGTCGCGACGCGCGGCAACGCGCTGCTCGCCTACGAAAGTCTGGCCTGCGGCGGCTTCGGCATCTTCTGCCAGAACGGCGAGAACACCGCCCTGCAGCTATCGAACACGCTGGTTTTCACCACGCCACTCATCCTCACGGGGCTGGCCGTCGCGGTCGCGTTCCGTGCCGGTCTCTTCAACATCGGCGCGGAGGGCCAACTGGTCATGGGTGCCATCGCGGCGGCGGTGGTGGGTATCAAGCTGGGCACCTGGCCCGCCTTGATCCTGCTCCCAAGCGTCCTGATCGCGGGCACGCTTGCCGGCGCGGCCTACGGCGGCCTCGCTGGTGTGCTAAAAGCTGTCACGGGCGCCCATGAGGTGGTCACCACCATCATGCTCAACTACGTGGCGCTCTGGGCCTCGCGCTACTTGATCATCGGCGGACCTCTGCAGGCCCCTGGAGCCTTCAATGCCTCGCCGCCAGTCGCGGCCGGGGCCCAGCTGCCCCGCCTGGTGCCGTTGAACAACAACCTCCTGTTTGGTCTCCCTCAGAGCGTCTTCACGGCGTATACCGGTATCTTCGTGTCGCTTTTCGGCGCGGCCATCTACTTTTTCATCATGCGGCGCACCGCCCTTGGATATGAGATCACCGCCGTCGGCCAGAGCCAGCGCGCCGCCCGCTACGCCGGCATCAGTGTCCGGCGCACCATCGTGGTCACCATGTTGATCTCCGGCGCGTTCGCCGGGCTGGCCGGCGCCGTCGTGCTCTCGGGGCTGAGTCACAGCCTAGTCGACACATACTTTCAGGACACCACGGGATTCGACGCCATCGCGGTCTCGCTCCTCGGGCAGAACACCGCGATCGGCGTGGTCCTGGCCGCGATCCTCTTCGGCGCCCTGCATGCGGGCGGCCAAGTCATGGAGGCGGACGCGCAGATCTCTCACAATCTCGTTTTCGTCCTCGAAGCGCTGGTCCTTTTCTCTCTGGCCGCCAACTTCCTGCGGACGTTCAAATTCCGACTTCCGGCGTTTGGCCGCTCGCCCACGCAGCCGGCCGAGCTGGAGGCGCAAGACGTGGTCGTTGGTGCGGCCGACGAGCCCGGCTAGGCCCCCGCCCGTGCCGACTCCCTGAACCGACGTGAGCCGCGTGACGGAGGATCACCGCCATGAATGCTCTGCTCATCATCCTGGGGCTCTTCAAGTCGCCCGACGTCTATCACTCCACCCTCACGTATGGTACCCTGCTGCTTCTGCCCGCGCTCGGGGGGGTGATCTCCGAGCGCAGTGGCGTCGTCAACATCGCCATGGAGGGCATGATGTTGACGGGAGCCTTCTTCGCGGTGGTGGCCGACCTCGCCTGGCACAACGTCTGGCTCGCCGTTCTGGTGGCCATCATTGCCGGCGGGTTCATGGCGCTCATTCACGCGGTCGTGTCGATCCGCTACCACGCGGACCAGATCGTGAGCGGGGTCGCGATCAATATTGTCGCCGCCGGCCTTACGGTCTTTTTGCTCAACCAGTTTTACGGGGTCCAGGAGATCGGCTCGGTCGCCCCACAATTCCTGATTCCTAATATCAAAGTTCCCGTCCTCGATGCCATCCCGTTCATCGGCCCGATCTTCTTCGAGCAGAATCTGGTCGTCTACATAGCCATTATCCTCCTCGTCGCCATCAACATCATCCTCTTCCGCACCCGCCTGGGTTTGCGGCTGCGCGCGGTTGGCGAGCACCCGTCCGCCGCGGACACCGCTGGCATCAACGTCTACACGCTCCGCTATGGCGCCGTGATCGCGAGCGGACTGCTCTCCGGCCTCGCCGGCGCTTTCCTCTCGATCGGCCTCTCGAACACGTTCGTCCCCAATATGACCGATGGACGTGGCTATATCGCCTTGGCGGCGATGATCTTTGGCAAGTGGACCCCCCTGGGCGCCTTCGCCGCGTGCCTGATATTTGGGCTTGGCCAGGCGATCTACGATAACACCTCCATCATTCCGATCTCACCGTACTTCCTGAGCATGCTTCCCTACATCCTCACACTCGTCGTCCTCGCTGGCCTGGTGGGCCGGAGTATCCCGCCGGCCGCCGACGGCATCCCGTACGAGCCTGGCAACGAATAGACGCGGACGGAGGAGCGCCGTGACCACACCAACACCATCTCCCGCCTCGCCAGCCTCCGCTGACACGGCTTCGCTCGCCGTGGATATGCGGTCGATCGTCAAAGCCTGGCCAGGAGTCGTGGCCAACGACCACGTCAATTTCGAGGTGCGTCGGGGAGAGATTCATGCCCTCGTTGGCGAAAACGGCGCGGGCAAGACCACCTTGATGAATATCCTGTACGGCCTGATCCGCCGCGATGCCGGCGACATCTTCGTCAACGGCAAGCTCGCCCACATCCAGGGTCCACGCGACGCCATCGCGCTGGGCATCGGCATGGTCCACCAGCACTTCATGCTGATCCCCGTCTTGACCGTCGGCGAGAACATTGTGCTCGGCCGCGAGCCGACCACGGCGGGCGATATCTATGATGCCGCCCGTGTACGTCAGGAGATCGGCGAGCTCTCGCGGCGCTACGGCCTGACACTCAATCCCGACGACAAAATGGGTGACCTGCCCGTCGGCCTCCAGCAGCGCGCGGAGATCGTCAAGGTGCTCTACCGTGGCGCCGAAATCCTGATTATGGACGAGCCAACTGGCGTACTGACTCCGCAGGAAACCACCGAGCTGTTCCATGTGTTGCGCGGGCTTAGGGCTGGCGGCAAGACGATCATCTTCATCAGCCACAAGCTCAAAGAAGTGCTCGACATCTCCGACCGCATTACCGTCATGCGCCGCGGCAAGGTGGTCGGGCATCTCATCACCGCCACCACTACCGAGCAGGAGATCGCCCGCCTCATGGTTGGCCGCGATGTGCTGTTGCGCGTGGATAAGGCGCCGGCCAACCCTGGCCCGGTGGCCCTGGCGGTCGAGGGGCTCACCGCCGCCTCTGATAGCAACGTCCCGGCGTTGCGCGGCGTCTCATTCGAGGTGCGGCAGGGCGAGATTCTGGGCATCGCGGGTGTCGAGGGTAACGGCCAGAGTGAGCTCATCGAGGTGCTGGCGGGCACTCGCAAGGCCAGCAGTGGACGCGTGCTGCTGGGCGGCAAGGAGATTACCAACCTCAGCGCGCGCGCCATCCGGAGCCGCGGCATCTCCCACATCCCCGAGGATCGGCGCGGGGCGGGCCTGGTACTCAACTACTCCGTCGCCGACAACCTCGTCCTGGGGCGCCAGCGCTCCGCGCGGTTCGCCTGGAACGGCTTTGTGCTGATGCTGAACGCGATTTTAGCCTGGGCGAAGCGCCTCATCGCCGAATTCGACATCCGCACGCCAACCCCAGAAACGCGTGCGCGGGCGTTATCAGGCGGCAACCAACAAAAGATCATCGTCGCGCGCGAGATGGCGAGCGAACCGCTCGTGCTGCTCGCTTCGCAACCAACGCGTGGCGTGGACATCGGCGCCATCGAATTCATCCACCGCCGCATCGTGGCCCAACGCGACCATGGTGTGGCTGTCTTGCTGGTGTCAGCGGAGCTGGACGAGATTCGCTCGCTCTCGGATCGCATCGCCGTGATGTACGAGGGGCGCATCGTGAGCTTTGAAGCGGCGGAAACGCCCGAAGAGCGCCTCGGCCTCCTCATGACCGGCGGCGGTCGCGCCGACGCCGCGGCAAGCAAGGTCGCGGGCTAACGGCATGCGTAACGTCGAGGCCAAGTTCCGCTGTCCGGAGGCGCCGCTCGCGGAGGCACGCTCCCATGCCCTGGCGGCCGGGGCGCGTTCTGATGGCGTACTGGAGCAGACCGATACGTACTTTCACTGCCTCACGGGACGGCTCAAGCTCCGTGAGATTGTCCAGGACGGCCGATCGCTCGAGTCCGTCTTGATTGGCTACGCCCGCCCCGACATCGCCGGCGCGCGCGCGTCCAATTTCACGATTGTTCCGATCCCCGACCCGGCGGCGCTCCAGGCGGCGCTTGGCGCGACGCTGGGCGTGCGCGTGCGCGTGGCCAAGCGTCGCGAGGTACTCTGGCTCCGCCACACACGGATCCACCTGGACGCCGTGCGCGACCTGGGCACATACGTGGAGATGGAAACGCTGGTCGGCCCCGCAGAGGGCCAACGTAACGATGTCGCCGGCGCGGCGGACGACGAAGAGGCCGCGCGCGAGTTGGCGGAAGTGGCCGCCATGCTTGGTTTCACGCTCGCGGAGGCCGTCCCGGGCTCCTACGCCGATCTGCTGGTCGACCAGCACCCTGACGGCGCGCCCACGGTCGCTAGCTGTGCCTAGAGCCTCTGGTTTTGGCGGCCCGAGCCATCCATTGGCCCACCACGTAGACCGCAGCGCCGGCTCGCGGATCTCTTCAATACGCGATGGAGCGAATCTGGAGCGCGCGCCTGGGAGCGCGCCCTTGGAGGTGCGGCGTGAACGCGGTCGAGATCATCCGGGCGAAGCGTTTGGGCCAGGTGCTCACCACCGATCAGATCGCCTGGCTCATCCGCTCATACACTGATGGCGATGTGGCCGATTATCAAATGGCGGCCTTCTGCATGGCCGTGCTCTGGCGCGACATGGACGCTCGCGAGACCGTCGACCTCACGCTGGCGATGGCTCGGTCGGGATCCGAGTTGCGCGTACGCGACGCGGTCTCGCCCGTGGCCGACAAGCACAGCACCGGCGGGGTGGGCGACAAGGTCACGCTCGCGGCGGCACCGCTCCTGGCGGCGTGCGGGCTCCCGGTGGCCAAGATGACCGGGCGCGGACTCGGGCACACCGGCGGCACGGTCGATAAGCTCGAATCCATATCCGGTCTGCGTATGGGGCTCGACCCCGCGGAGTTTCTGGCCATCTTGCGCCAGCACGCCTTAGCACTCGCCGCGCAGTCGGCCGACCTCGCCCCGGCGGACGGCAAGCTGTATGCGGTCCGCGATGTGACGGCTACCGTCGACAGCGTACCGCTCATCGCCGCCAGCATCATGAGCAAGAAGCTCGCGGTGGGTCCGTCTCACCTCTTGCTCGATGTCAAGGTGGGCTCCGGCGCCTTCATGAAGACGCTGGGCGCGGGGCGGCGGCTGGCGCGGGTGATGGTGGCCATTGGCGAGGACGCGGGCGTGCGCACCCAAGCCGTCCTGTCGTCGATGGATCAACCGCTCGGGTACGCGGTGGGCAATGCGCTGGAGCTCGCGGAGGCGCTGGCTGTGCTCCGCGGTGAAGGTCCCGCCGACATTGCGGCGCTCTGCGAGCACGAGGTCGTCACCCTGCTCGTGATGGCTGGCATGGCGCGCACGCACCCTCAGGCCGCGGCGCGCGCGCGCCGCGCGCTGACGAGCGGTGCCGCGCTCGCCAAACTTGCCGAGGTGGTCGCCGCCCAGGGCGGTGACGCCCGGCAGATCGAGGACCCATCGAGGTTGCCGCGTGCCCCCATTCGCCGCGAGGTGCGCGCGGAGCGCGGCGGTTACGTCGCCGCGATCGACGCCGAGGGCGTCGGCATGGTCGCCGTCCAATTGGGCGCCGGCCGCCTGCGCAAAGGCGACGCCATCGATCACGCCGTCGGCCTGGTGCTCAAGGCCAAGGTTGGCGACCGCGTGGCGAAGAACCAGCCGATCGTGGAAGTCCACGCGCGGACGGAAACCGACGTCCGGGCCGCGCGCGACGCATTGCTGCGATGCTACCACTGGTCCGAAGCGCCGGTTGCGGCGCCCCCCCTTATCCTGGGCATGGTTGCGCGTCGTCCGCGGCGCGACATGCCAGCACACGCAACGGCGGAAGCGGCTCATCCGTAATGGGGATGCGACCAACGCGCGCGATCCTCGCGGCTGACGCATCGAGTACGACACGGAGGGACAACTATGCAAAATCAGGGTGATTGGCGACGGACCGATGCCCCAACCTCAGGCGACAATGTTCCGCCGCACCACCGCTCCTCAACCGGTCCGGTGGTGGCCGAGGTGCTGCTCGGTCTCCTGGGAATCTATGGCGTCGGCTGGCTCATCGCCGGTCGCGCGCGGCTTGGCGCCATCTTGCTGATTCTGAGCCTGTTGTGGATCATCATTGCCGGCGTGGCGACTATTCATACCTTCGGCTTCGCCATCTGTGGCGCCGTGCCCGCCAATGTGCTCTTCATGGCTCTGTCGGCGATCGCGCTGCATCGCTCCATCCATCGCGCGGGCTAGCGACTCGCCACTCTGGCCCCCATCGGGCGCGTACGTATTCGTGATACGCTGGTGCGTGTCGCTACGGCCCTCTGCCGCTTTGGTGATGGCACTATGGCGTCGGTCGCCGTCGGGG
>JANWHL010000030.1 GCA_025450405.1 Ktedonobacterales bacterium | reverse complement strand
CCACCCCGCCCGCCCTCAGGTGCCGACGTCACTTTCACGCGTCGCGCTGGCGGCTCGACGCCAGGGCACTTCCACGCGGAACTTACACGCGGAACTTCCATTCCGCATCCTCCCCCACTCCCCCGCCCGCTCCCCAACCGCTACCGGCCCCTCTTGGCCGCTCGTGTTGTGCGCCTGACTCCCCTCGCCCCGTGGGAGAGGGGCCGGGGGAGAGGTCCCTCCCGCCGCCTCCACGCCCCACCCCAAGCTCAAGATTACTCGCGGAACTTCAATTCCGCCTCCTCGGTTCGCCACGACGCCCGCCCTTGCCCGCCGTCATGGCACGTACGCGCCGACGGGAGCCCCCTGTCCAACGCCTCTTACGCCGTGGTACCCGCGCGCGTTCCATGGTCCTGCCTGGTTGACGAGATCGCGCGTTCGCGGCATGGTAGCCTCAGCGGGCGCACGGCGAATTCACCGCCAGGCGCCGATGAGGAGGTGTCGACACGCCATGTCTACTCACAGCCAAGCCACCAATGCCGTGGCCACCCACGCGCCGGCCTACTCCGCGCCGGGACTCGAGATCTACTTCCAATCCCACCGCGCCGGGTTGGATGCCCAGCTCGCCTTCCGTCTCGCGCAGTTCATCGAGGCGACGCGGGAATCGCTCGATTGCGCCATCTACGATCTCCGCCACCCCGACATCCTGGCCGCGCTCCAGCGCGTGCACACCAGCGGCAAGCGCCTGCGTATCGCGTTCGACGCCAGCCAGGAGCGCACCGGCGGCCTGGACGGCGACCCCAAGCCCGGCGGCACGGAGGCGGCGCTGGAGGCGGCGGGGCTCGGGCCATGCGCCACGCCCATCAAAGAGCACGGGCGCCACCTGATGCACGACAAGTTCCTCATTCGCGACGGCCGCGATGTGTGGTCGGGCTCGGCCAATTTCACGGTCGGCGGCTTGGAGCTGCAGGACAACAACTGCTTCGCCGTCACCTCGCCTGATCTGGCGGCGCGCTACGACGCCATCTTCGCGAAGCTGCTGAGTGACCATCCCCAGGCGCATGAGCGGCCGGCGGCGCTCGCGCTGAGCACGGTCGCCGTGGGCGACGCGCGCATCACCCCGGCCTTCGCCCCGGCCGCCGGTGAAAGCATCGAGGGGGTGATTGTCTCCGCGCTCAAAGGGGCGCGCCGGGTGCGCATGCTGGCCTTCCTCATTAGCGACCCCGGCATCCTGGCCGCGCTGGCGGCCTTCCGCGACGACCCCCGCGCCGACATCCGCGGCGTCTACGACCCCCACGGCATGGAGGACGTGCTGCGCTACACCAAGCAGGACAACGCGCTCTTCTGGTTCATCCACGACCCGCGCTTCGTCAAAGCGCCGTCGCACGCCTTCGCGGCGGGCCGCGAGCAGGACTTCATGCACAACAAGACGCTGATCGTCGACGATCACCTGGTGATCACCGGCAGCTACAACTTCTCGGAGAACGCCGAGGCCAACGACGAGAACCTGGTGAGCATTGCATCGCCCGCGGTCGCCGAAGCCTACACCGCCTACTTCGACGCGCTCTACGCCGCGTATGGCGGCACCGTGCTCGACGTGGTGCACGACAGCATGCACGACACCGGGGCGCTCGGTGTCGCACCAGCCATGGCCACACATTCGGCCGAGCCCGCGACGACCCCAGGTGGGAGGTCGGCGCCTGCGCCAGTGGGCGGCGTCCCGGCCCCAGGAGGATCCGCTCAGCCCAGCACGCCCCCGGTTTCGCCCGCGCAAGCTGGCGGGTGGGGTCGCCTCGCCTTGGTTGCGGTGTTCTTCCTGGTGGTGTTGCTCGTCGTCGTGGGCGCGCTCTTCTTGATGGGCTACATCCGCTTGTAGGCGCGTGCCCGAGAATACGTGTCCTGGTCCATCTCAACGCGGCGGCGCCACATCCCTGAGGGAGGAGCCATGGACACCTCGTGGAACACAGTGCTCTGGTCGCAATTCGGCGCGACCATCGACATGCTCGACAACGCCTTGGTGGCCTGCCCGGAGTCCCTCTGGCGCGAGCGGCTCTGGCGCGACACGCCAGGCGATCCCCCGCTACCGGAATTCGCCGAGTTCTGGTTCGTCGCATACCACGCGCTCTTCTGGCTCGACCTGTATCTCTCTGGCTCCCCGGAGGAGGACTTCACGCCGCCGGCGCCCTTTGCCTGGGTCGAGCTCGATCCCGACTGGGTCGTGCCCGAACGGCCCTACACGCGGGCGGAGCTGCGCGCCTATCTCGCGTCGCTGCGCCAGAAATGCCAGACCACGCTGGTCGCCCTGACCGACGAACAGGCGCGTCGGCCGGTTGCGTATCCCTGGGCGGAAGAGCTGGCGTTCACCTACCTCGAGCTTCAGCTCTACAACATGCGCCACGTCCAGGAACACGCCGCCCAGCTCGCTCTCGCGCTTGGCCAACACGGCATCCACACGGAGGAGAGTTGGGTCGCGCGTCCGCGGGACAATCACGATGAATACTGTGGGGGCTGAGCGAGGGAGGGCGGTATGCCTGGCCGGATGATCGAGTTTGATAGCGCGGGAACGGCGGCGCCTGGCTACCTCGCGACGCCAGTGAACCATGCGGGAACCGCGGCACCAGGAGTCGTCGTGCTGCACGCCTGGTGGGGCCTGACCGAGCCGTTTCGCCAGGTCTGCGACCGGCTCGCGGAGGCCGGATTTGTGGCGCTGGCCCCCGACCTGTACCGCGGCAAGTCGACCTCCCTGGTTGCGGAGGCCGAGGCCCTGGGCGCGGATTTGGACCAGCGGGTGGAGCGCTGGCGCGGCGACATCGCGGGGGCGGTGCGCTTTCTGCGCCAGGACGGCTATCTGCGCCAGGACAGACAGCACGACTCAACCTCCGCGTCCTCCTCGGCTGCCAGCGACTCGGTCGCCCTCCTTGGCTTCTCGCTGGGGGGCGCCTACGCGCTCGACATGTCCGCCATCCTGCCTGACGAGATCGACGCGGTCGTGGTCTTCTACGATGCCTACGCCGATCCTGAGTACGGCGCCGCACGGGCCGCGTACCTCTGCCACTTCGCGGCGGATGACGCTTTCCTCCCCGCCGAGAAGGTCGCGGACCTTGGGCGCGCGCTCCAAGCGGCCGGCAGGCCCGCCACCTTCTACACCTATCCGGGGACCAAACACTGGTTCTTCGAGGCGAATCGTCCCGATGCCTACGATGCCGCGGCCGCCGCGTTGGCGTGGGAGCGCACGATCGCATTCCTCAACGCCACACTGAGCAGGCGGTGAGGCGTCACGGCGTGCTACAATAGGGATGGACGCTCGGACGCGACACCGCGCCGAGCGGAACACCAGGGGGGCCACGCGAGTGGCCGCCCTTGCTGCCGTGCGCGCGAGGCCAGTCGGCCCGCGGCCGTCGGTACGTGGGGGAGTCCGTGAGTCGCGATGGAGCTGGAGCCAGAGTGAAACTGATCGTCGGCCTGGGAAATCCAGGCATGCGCTACGCCGGGACCCGACACAATGTCGGCTTCGACACGGTGGACCTGCTGGCCCGGCGTCTCGGCTGGTCGTGGACCGGCAAGCGCAGCCGCGCGCTCCTCGCCGAAGGGGTCCTCAACGGCGAGAAGGCCATCCTCGCCAAGCCGCAAACGTACATGAACGATAGCGGCCTGGCGGTGGGCGAGCTGGTGCGCTTCTACAAGGTCGATCTGGCCAGCCTGCTCGTCGTCTGCGATGACCTCGACCTGCCGCTCGGCAAGGTGCGCATGCGGGCGCGCGGCGCCTCGGGTGGCCAGCACGGCCTGGAAAGCATCATCCAGCACCTCGGCGGTGCCACTGGCTTCCCGCGCGTGAAGATTGGCATCGGGCGGCCGGAGCGCGGCCGCGACCAGAACATTGACTTCCTCCTGAGCCGTCCCACCCTCGACGACCGCATCGAGCTGGACCGCGCCTGCGAGCGCGCCGCCGACGCCGTCCTCAGCGCGTTGAACGAAGGAACCGAGTCGGCCATGAATCGCTTCAATGGCACCGCCCGCGATGGCACCGCCCGCGATGGCACCGCCCGCGATGGCACCGCCCGCGATGGCTCCGGCGGGAATGGGACTGGTGAGCGCCGTGCCGACGACGGCAAGCGCGCCCGTGCCCAAACCGCGAGCGTCCGAGCCCGCGCCGGCCGGAACGACGCGCCCGGCCCATCTGGCGCCGCACCCGCCGCATCCGGTACCGGGGGCATCCTCGAATCCCGCGATCCCGCCGGGTCCGCCGGGTCCGCCTGACCGCCCCATCCTCCCATTCCGCGCGTTTTCCTCGTCCATTCGTTGGAGGTTCCCTCTTGGCACTGCGCGGTCTTCTGCCCCTTCTCGCCGACCGGCCCGAGCTGCGCCGGCTGCGCGAGGCGCTCGCTTCCGGCTCCGCCGTGCCCGTGATCGCGGGCGTCACCGAGGCGGCCAAGCCCTATCTCGTGGCGGCGCTCGCCGCCGGCCTGGGCCGGCCCGCGCTCTACGTCGTCCGCGACGCCGACGCCACCGAACCCGCCGCCGAGGCGCTGCGCGGCTTGTTGGGCCGCGATGCCCGCGTCTTCACCTATCACGATCGCGACGCGCTGCCATATGAGCGCCTGCTGCCCGATCCCGTCGAGGTGCAGGGCCGCATGGCCGCGCTCACCGCGCTGGTCCGGCCCGAGAGTTCCGTGGTAGTCGTCTGCTCGGCCCGTGCGCTCAGCCAGCCGGTCATCCCGCCCGAGGAATTCGCCACCGCCCTTCAGGTGATCCGCCCCAGCCAACAGATCGAGCCCCACGCCCTGCTGGAGCGGCTGGCCGCGCTTGGCTACGAGCCAGTGGCCGAGGTGGCGGCGCCAGGCGAGGTCAGCCACCGCGGCGGCATTGTGGACGTCTTCCCGCCCGCGCTGCCGCGTCCCGTGCGCCTGGAGTTCTGGGGCGACGAGATCGACTCGGTCCGCACCTTCGATCCCGAGACCCAGCGCTCGCTCAATCCGGTCGACAGCGTCCTCGTCGGCCCCGCGCGCGAGGCGCTGGCGCTGCGCGGGCCAGCGGCCGTCGCCGCCCGGCTTGACCGCCTCGATATCATCGGCATGAACCAGGACGCCCGTGCCCGCTGGGATCGCGATCTTGAGGCGCTTCGGGCACGCGCGTCGTTCGACGACATCGCCTTCTACCTGCGCTATCTGCACGACCCCGCCTCCCTGCTGGACTACGTGCCTGACGATGGCCTGCTCGTCCTGCACGACCGCGACGGCCTGGAACAGACCGTCCGCGAGCTCGCCACGCAGGGCGAGGAGGTGCGCGACCGCCTGGAGCGCGACGGCGAGAACCCGCCGGGGCTCGCGCCCGCCTTCCTGCCGTGGGAGGCGCTTGCCCCCGCCGTGGCGGCCCACCGGCTGCTGCGCTTTGCCGGCCTCGCCGCCGACGAGGCCGTGGACCTCGACCACCCCGGCTCGGCCCTCGCGCCCGATCTGCTCGCGGCCACATCGTATGGCGGCCGCGTCCGCGCGTTCGCCCAGGATGTGCGCAAGGCGCTGGGGGCGCGCCAGCGCGTGGTGGTCGTCAGTTCACAGGCGCGGCGGCTGGCCGAGGTCTTCGCCGACGAGAGCCTGCTGGGCAAGGCCGGCACGGTCCACGTGGCCCCCCTCACCGACCTGCCCGACCTCCCGGAGCCGGGCACGCTGGCGCTCGTCCACGGGCGCTTCCCCGAGGGCTGGCACAGCCGTTCGCTGGCGCTCTCGGTCTACACCGACGCCGAGGTCTTCGGCTGGGCGCGCCGCAAAGGCGACCAGCGCCGCGCCAGCGCCAATCCCGCCGCCTTCCTAGCGGAGCTGCGGTCGGGCGACTTCGTCGTGCATCAGGACCACGGCATTGGGCGGTTCGAGGGACTCGTCCGCCTGACCACCGAGGGCACCGAGCGCGAGTACCTGCACATCGCCTATGCCGGCACCGACCGGCTCTATCTTCCCACCGACCAGCTCGATCGCATCACCCGCTACGTCGGCATGGGCGACGCCGCCCCCGCGCTCAGCAAGTTGGGCGGCGGCGAATGGGCGCGGGCCAAGCAGCGAGCCAAGGAGAGCGTCCGCGACATCGCCGCGGAGCTGCTCCGGCTCTACAGCGTCCGCGAGATGGCCGAGGGCCACCCCTATCCGTCAGACGACGAGCAGCCCTGGCTGGTGGAGCTCGAAGAGGGCTTCCCCTACGAGGAGACGCCCGACCAGGAGCGTGCCATCGCCGAGGTCAAGGCCGACATGGAGCGCGCCCGCCCGATGGACCGCCTGGTCTGCGGCGACGTCGGCTATGGCAAGACCGAGGTGGCGCTGCGCGCGGGGTTCAAGGCCGTGCTTGACCAGAAACAGGTGGCCGTGCTCGTGCCCACCACCGTCCTGGCTCTCCAGCACTTCAACACCTTCAGCCAGCGCCTCAAGCCCTACCCGGTCCGCGTGGAGCTGCTCAGCCGCTTCCGCTCGGAGAAGGAGCAAAAGGAGGTGCTGACCGACCTCGCGCTCGGTCGAGTGGACATCGTCATCGGGACGCATCGGCTGCTGCAGAAAGACGTCGTCTTCAACGACCTCGGACTGATCGTCGTCGACGAGGAACAGCGCTTCGGCGTCGCTCACAAGGAGCGGCTGAAGCAGTTGCGCACCGAAGTGGACGTGCTGACGCTCACCGCGACGCCGATCCCGCGGACGCTCCACATGGCGCTGGTCAACGTCCGCGACATGAGCGTGATCGAGACACCGCCCCACGAGCGCCTGCCGATCCGCACCTACATCCGTGAGACCGACGACGCGCTGGTTCGCGAGGCCATCCTGCGCGAGATCGACCGCGGCGGCCAGATCTTCTACGTCCACAACCGCGTGCAGGGCATCCAGGCCATTGCGCACCGGCTGGAGAAGCTCGTGCCCGAAGCCAAGTTCGTCGTCGCCCACGGCCAGATGCCCGAGGACCAGTTGGAGCGCGTCATGCTCGACTTCAGCGCGGGCGAGTACGACGTGCTGATCTCGACAACCATCATCGAGAACGGGCTCGACATCCCCAACGCCAACACGATCCTCGTCAACAACGCCTCCCACTTCGGCCTCGCCCAGCTCTACCAGCTACGCGGCCGCGTCGGCCGGGCGTCGCACCAGGCCTACGCCTACTTCCTCTATAACAAAGACACCCGCCTCACGCCGGTTCAGGAGAAGCGCCTGCGGGCGATCTTCGAGGCCACCGAGCTGGGCGCGGGCTTCCGCATCGCCATGAAGGATCTCGAGATCCGCGGCGCGGGCAATCTGCTCGGGGCGGAGCAGTCCGGGTACATGAACGCCGTCGGCTTCGACCTCTACACGCGGCTGCTGGAGGAGACGGTGCGTGAGCTGAGCGGCGTCCGCGCGGCGCGGATGCCCGTGGCGCCCGTCACCGTCGAGATCCCGGTGGACGCCTACATCCCTGACGAGTACATCGCCGACCGTCCGATGAAGATCCACTTCTACCAGCGACTCGCCAACCTCGAGGAGCCAGAGCAGGTCGAGGCGCTGGTGGCGGAGCTGACCGACCGCTTCGGTCCGCTGCCGGAGCCAATGGCCAACCTGCTGGCCATTGTCCGGCTCAAGACCCAGGCGGCGCGGCTGGGCTACGAGGGCATCGCGTTGCGCGAGGGCGAGATCATCCTGAAGGTGCGCCGCACCGTCGCCATCGACCGCGTGGGGCTCTTCAAGCGCTACCGTCACGATGTGCGCGTGCAGCTGGGCGAGGCGCGCGTGCCGCGGCGGCTGCTGCCGGGGGAAGCCCAGGCGGCGCTGGCGGGCCTGTATGATCTCCTCTTCATCGTCGTGGGCGCGCAGCCTCCGGAGGCCGCATCACCGGATGGCGGCCACGGGGCGCCCGCGGCGGATGCCCCACCAGCCGGAGCGAACGGCGCGCTCCCGTCCGGGGGGTCGTCGTCGCGGGCTCTGTCGAGCGGGCCTGGTGAAACCGGCGGCGCGAATGGCGCGCCGGGCGGTGGGGCTGGCGCGAATGGTGCGCGTCCGGGCGCTGGCGGCGCGCGCGGCGGCGCGAAAGACGCGACCCAGCCACCCAAGCGGCCGGTGGTCGTTCGCCACTATGGCCCGCCCACTCCGCGCCGCTAGCCAGGGGGTCCGCCATGTTCTGGTCCGCGCTCTGGCTCCTCCTCGGCCGCGCGCTGCGGCTCCGCTGCCCCGTCTGTGGCAAAGCCCCGATGATGCGCGACTGGTTCCATGTCAAAGAGCGGTGCCCCGCCTGCGGACACGTCTTCGAACGTGAAGAGGGCTACTACACCGGCGCTATGGCGCTCAATCTGGTGATCACCGAGGGCGTGGTGGCGGTGGTCGTCCTGCCGGCCACCTTGCTCCAGGCGCCGATCATCCCGGTCCTCGCCATCGCCATTCTTGGCTCTGTCGGGCTGCCGTTGCTCGCGTTCCCCTATGCCCGCGCGCTCTGGGTCGTCGTCGACCTGCTGCTCCACCCGCTGGATGAGTGACGCGCCTAACACCGCCCGCTCGCGCTTGACGGGTCGCGGAGGGGCATGCTATACTTTGGTGGCGCGAGCGCCGGAACCGTGCGCCCACACCCCACCCAACCTTCCTCGATAGCTCAACGGTAGAGCAGGCGGCTGTTAACCGCAAGGTTAGAGGTTCGAATCCTCTTCGAGGAGCCCTTCCCATCTCCCCGCCCTGATTTCAACAACCGTTGAAGCCAGGGCTTTGTCTTTTTCCCAGAAATCGAGGTGAACGTCTCCGGTGCGGATGGCAAAGCCCCCCATCCCTACCAAGAACGCGATGTCCGTGAAGTAGTGCGGCGGGCGCGGGAGGCGCAGCGGAGGCAACGCTCATGACGGACACTCCCCACGATTCTATGGTGATTGAATGGTCCGATGAGGACGACGCCTATATCGTGAGCCTGCCCGAATGGGGAGATCTCGTCCACACGCACGGTGAGACCCATACCGAGGCGGTGGCTAGGGGCGAAGAATTGTTGGCGGGACTTATTGCTTCCCGCCAGCGGCATAGCGAGGCGCTCCCGCCTCCGCACATCTTCCCGCACGCCTAGTTGGTGTCGTGGCGCAGCCGCGCGATGACATCATCCTGAGACGTATCGTCCGCCGTGGTGCTCTCCTTCCCGCTCGTGCCGGTCTCACGCCGTTTCTGGGTAGTCCCCCGCTGCGTGGACTTCGCGGCCCTCGCTTCCCAGTCTCCGAAGGGGGACTTCGCGGTCGGAGGCCCCTAGCCGCGGTTTCAACCGCCTGGGCTTATCGTCGCGCCTCAAACACCCGGTTGAGCGGCGTCTCCAACACGCGCCGGAAGCGGCTCAGCCCGCCCCACGCGACCACGGCGCGCATGGCGGCGTCGCTCGCCACGCTCCCGATCGCCCCCGTGCCCGTCGCCAAGGCGTTCGGCGTCCCGGCCAGGACCGAGGCGCCGGAGTAGAACTGACCCACCGGGGTGAAGTTGTCCTCGACACAGGCACCCCCCATTGGCTCGACCAACATCACCGTCCCATCGGGCGCGAGCGCGTCGCGCGTGTGGCGGATGCTGTT
>JANWHL010000029.1 GCA_025450405.1 Ktedonobacterales bacterium | reverse complement strand
GAGAGCACGAGGTCGCCGATGAGGTCAGTGCGGACGACGAGGATGCGCTTGATGCGGGGGTCGCCCGTGCGCAGCGGTCCGCCGGGCCGCCGGAACAGGTGGGAGAGGCGGCCCGCCGTCACCAGCACGGCCCACACGGCGCGCTGCACGTTGCGCTTGGTCGTGCGGTGGATGGCGGCTTGCACGCGCTGGTCCAGCGCGGGGCGCTGGTCATAGTGGTCATGGTCGCTTTTCGCCGGTTCTTGCCCTACCTGAATCGGTGGTCGTTCAGCCACGCTTGACTCCTGCTCCCCGCTTGCACGCCACTGTCTGCTGCTTACAACGCGCGGCGGCGCCTCCTGGCAACCCAACACATCAAGGGCCGCATTCACCACTGTTTCAGGACGAATGAGACGGACGCAGGGGTGCGCCGGCAGTTCGTCAGGAGAGTAGTCGAACCGTCCGCATGGAATGCAGGGCAGCGTAGCGCTCTTCACGATTGCATGCTGATTCGGTGGCCCCCACGGGCCGAAGATGGCCGGATCAGTGGGACCATACAGGCGCACAGTGGGCGTGCCAACGGCCGTGGCGAGATGCAGCGGTCCGCTATCCACGCCAAGCACCAGCCGGGCGGCCGCCAACAGCGCGGCATAGTGCGCCAGCGGCACATTCGCGGCCAATGGAACCACTGGCCCATTCGCGTGGACCGCGCGCGTGATCGCGACGACGAGATCGGCCTCCGCGCTGGTGCCGCCCACGATCACCGGCGCTCCGGTTTTGGCGGCCAGCGCCTCGATGACGCGCGCCCACGACGGCGCTATCCAGCGCTTGACGTCGGCGCCCGCGCCGGGATGGATGACCAGCGGGCGCGCGTCCGCGGCCACACCCGCGTGCGCCAGCCAGGCGCGCGCCCAGGCACGGTCGCCCTCCGTGAGCGCGAAGACCAGCGGATGCGTCTCCGGCTGCCAGGGCGCGGACATGTCAGCGGGCGCGCCGAGCACGCTGGCGGCGGTGGAGGCGAGGCGCAGCGCGAGCCGCGCGGCGTGTTCAGGCGCGGACGGGAAGGCGACGCGATGGGTGAGGGCGCGCTTGCCTGGCGGCAGATCATAGCCGATGCGGATGGGGATGTCGGCCAGCGCCAGCAACGCCGCGCCCCACCAGAAGTCGGGCCGGAAGTTGATCGCGGCATCCGCGCGCCACGATGCGACGCGCCGCGCCTCACTGGCAAGCTGGCGATACGGCGACCAGGGCGCGCCGGCGGGCGTGCGCGTGAAGCCAGGGAAGCGCACCGTGTAGAGCGCGTCGAGGTGGGGATTGCCGGCCAGCGCCTCCGCCGCCCACGGCCCGACCAGCGCGATCAACTGGGCGTTGGGCAGCGCGGCGCGCAGCGCGGCGATGGCGGGGGTGGTCAGCAACACATCGCCCAGGTGGTCCGGGCGCACGAGCAGGATGCGCGGCGCGTCGGCCTGGCCGTGGCGCGCGGCCCGGCGCCGCGAAATCACCCGTCCCATGCCAGGGGCGCCGATCACGACGCTGGCACGGGCGAGATCACGGAGCCGGTCACGCCACAATATCATGAGGTGCCCCTACGCGCCTGGCTCGACGCGAGTGAGCGTGAGCGTGGCGCCCGGCTGAATCAGCAGCGCCTCGCGCACCTGGCCGTCATCGCCCATGACAAAGCGGACGCTGATGGCCTCTTGCCCCTTGACGGTGAAGGTGGTGCCGTCGTAGGGCACCAGCTCCTGGTCGGGCTGGCCGGGGACGCTGACGACCAGGGTATCCTCGCCGCGGAATGCGACGCGCGCGGGGATGGTCAACATCGAGTAATCGCCCGTGAAGCGCTCCAGGAAGGCGCGCTGGCGCATGCGGCGGTCGGGCTGGCGCACAAAGACGATATCGGCGACCGATGGCTCCAGCGGCAGGGCGAGGCGGGCGATACGGCCCTGAGCGTCGACCTGGAAGGTGAGCTTCATGCGCACCTCCGACTGGTCGTTGGCGATCTCGAAGGTATCGTAGTGGTAGTGGGTCATCGTGAAAGGGAGCGCGTTGTAACTGAGGCGCAGCGCCTCGCCGTCTGGTTCGACCGACGCCACGCCGTAGCCGGGATGCGCGTACTCGCCCGCGTACGCCGCCAGCGGGTGCGAGGGGTGAGTGTCGGGCTGGCGGTCGGCCTGGGTGGTGGCCTTCCCCTGCTCAATCGCGGCCTTGAGCTGGGCGTCCACCTGCTTGAGCTGGCCGTTCCAGTCGCTGGGCGCGAGACCCAAGAGGCGGTCGTAGAGGGTGTAGGTGACGACGGTGGGCGCGAGCGTGCCGTTGAGGTTGCTGAGAATGACGATGCCGATGCCGTCCTGGGGCAGGAACGAGACGAGCGTAGTAAAGCCGTCAATGTTGCCGCCGTGCTGGACCATCAGGTGGCCCTTGTATGACTGGATGAACCAGCCGAGGCCATAGCTGAGCAGGTCCGCTTGGAAGAGCATGCGGAACTGGGCATCCTGCACCACCATCTGCGGCGCGTGCATCTGGGCGAGATCGCTCGCCGCGATGATCTGCCGGTCGTTGTGGCGCCCGTGGTCGAGCTGGAGGCGCAGCCACTGGAGCATGCCGTCGAGGCTGGCGTTGATCGAGCCGGCGGGGCCGATGGTGTCGATTGGGCGGAAGGGGATGACGCCCACCTGCTCGTGCTTTTCCTGGTATGGCAGCGAGTAGTCCGGCGACTGCTGGGAGCGCGCGACGGAGAAGTTGGCGCTGGTCATGCCCAGCGGCGTGAAGATGCGCTCGCGCACCACGTCTTCCCACATTCCGCCGCTTACCACGCCCGCCAGATACCCCGCGGTCATGTACATCAGGTTTTGGTACTGGAAGGTGGTGCGCAGGTCCTTGCTCGGCTCCAGGTAGCGCAGGCGGTCGAAGAGTTCCTGGCGGGTGGCGGACGAGTTGTACCACATCAGATCGTGGCGCGGCAGGCCGGAGCGATGGGTCAGCAGGTCACGCGGCGTCATGCGCTCGCTGGCGAAGGGATCGGCCAGCTTGAACGAGGGCAGGAACTCGCGCACGGGCGTGTCCCATGCCAGCTTGCCATCGCTGACCAGGATACCCACGGCGGTCGCCGTGAACGCCTTGGTGGCGGAGCCGATGGCGAAGAGCGTGCGCGGTGTGACGGGGAGCCCGTCGGCGGCGTTGCGCAGCCCGAAGCCCTCCGCCAGCGTCACGCGCCCATCACGCACGATGCCCACCGCCATGCCCGGCACCTTCCAGTCCGCCCGCGTGGCATCAATGTACGCGCGCAGATTCGCCAGTTCATCCGCCGTCTCCATCGTGTGCTCCTTTTGTCGTTCCGTCTCTGTCTGCCAATGAACCGGGCAGCGCCCATCCCCTCCCCCATGCGCGGGAGAGGGAAGTCAGCGGCTCCATTCCCGGCCACTCTCCGTGCGCGGGAAAGGGGCAGTGGTTTGCGCCACGCTTGGCGGCGTGGCGTGTCAGCCGCGCCAGGTCACGCCATGCCCGGCGGCGACGCCATCAACATGATAAGTCATGCCATCCTCAACGTAGCCGCCCGCGAAGGGATCGCCCTCCAGCAAGAGCGGAGCGTCGAGGTCCACGAATTGGAAGCCGCCCAGCCCGGCGCACAGGTGCGCGGCGACGGCGGTGCCCAGACGCGATTCGAGCATGGCGCCCGCCACAAGCTGCACATGCGCCGCGCGGCAGACCGCCGCGATATCCAGCGCCTCCACCAGCCCCGATTTCATCAGTTTGACGGTGATGGCGTTGGCGGCGCCCATGCGCACGATGCGCAGCGCATCCGCCGCGGTGCGCACGGCTTCGTCGGCGCCCACGGGCACGCCCGCGCGCTCGGTGACGAAGCGCAGGCCCTCCAGATCGTGGCGATGCACGGGCTGCTCGAAGAGAATGGGGCGCACGCCGTCCTCGGCCAGGGTGGTGATGAGCTGGATGGCGGTGGCGGGGGTGTAGCCCTGGTCACCGTCCAGGATCAAGTCGCAATCGGGGGCGCCTTCTTGCGCGGCGAGCACGCGTTCGATATCCTCGCCGATGGTGGTGCCGACTTTGATCTTGAGCGTCATCGCGCCGCGCTCGCCGTATTGCTCGGCCAGCTCGCGCACATGGCCCGGCTCGGCGATGGGGATGCTGATGGCGGTGGTGATGCGGGTACACGCCCCACCAAAGAAGCGCCAGAGCGGAATACCGACGGAGCGGGTGAAGGCGTCGAGCAAGGCCACCTCAACAGCTGTGCGTGCCGCCGCCTGGTGCTCGAAGCTGGTCTGCAGGCGACAGGCCAGCGTACGCCACTGCGCGGCCTCGGCGCCATCGAGCAGCGGCCAGATGCCGCGCACGGCGGCAAGCGCCGTCTCCTGAGTTTCGCCGCCGCCCTCCGCGGACGGCGCGGCCTCGCCCAGACCGACGGAACCATCGGCCAGGGTGACGCGCACCAAGACGTTGCGCGCGCGCTCGACGCGGCCGGTGGCGCTGGTGAACGGTTCCAACAGGGGCAGATCGAGTGGCTCGGCCTCCAGGCGCACCACCTGCGTAGCGGCGGTCTGTGTGCGCGGCATGACTTCCTCCTTCCCCCCTAAGGTGCCATCCTGGTTGGTGGCGATCATCGTTCTTCCGCGGCGCGAGGGTATTGTACGCGCCAAGGGTGGGGGAGAGCCAGCGGCGCGCCAGCGCAAAGTCGCCCGCGATCGCCGCCGGGGGCGCCCAGGGCGCCACGAACATGCCCTTGACAGCGACCATACCCATCAGTATACTTTTGGGTGTCCAAGAAAATTTGGACGGCCAAGATTGACATGATGGATGGTGTGCTATGTCTGACCCCATGGACGCGAGTGATCTCGCCAACCCGGCAAACCTGGAACATCGCGCGCAGCCCGCCAACCTCGCGGGCGGACCGGCGGATACGGACGCGGGCGTGGCCACCGGCGCCGATGATATCCCCGAGTTGTATCAGATCGAAAAAGTCGAGCAACTGCGGGTGATCTCCGACCGTTTGCGTACCCGGATTGCCGATCTGCTGGGCCGACGCGCGATGACCGTCGCCCAACTCAGCGACGATCTGGGGCTGGCCCACGCTAAGGTCCACTACCATGTGCGCGAGTTAGAGCAAGCGGGGTTGGTGCACCTCGTTGCCACGCGCGAGAAGGGCGGCATCCTCGAAAAGTATTATCGAGCGGTCGCGCGCGTGTTCTCGATCGCGCCGGGCTTGCTGCGCAGCCTGCCCCCCGACGAGAGCGTCGCCACCGTTACGGAGTTTGTTCAACAAATCCTGAACGACGCCCTCCGCGCATTCGCGCTGGACCTGCGGCAGCCTCGGCCTGGCTCCAATGCGGGCACACTGAGCGAGACGGCGCTCTATCTCACCGACGACGAAGCCCGCTTGCTCATGGCCAAGGTGGCCGATCTGCTGAGGCCGTACGAAGAGCCGCGCCGCGTGGAGGGTGAGTGCGAGCGCACCTTCGTCCATCTGCTCTATACAGCGCTCCCGCTGGAGGACGGCCGGGGCGCCGATGCCGACGGCTCGGCGTCGGCACCGCGCGCCAGTGTTTCACCGGCCTTGGTTCACCCCGTGCCACCTGTGCCACCGCTCCCCCCAGCGCCGCCGCGGCCTGTGCGCCCGCCACGCGTTCCGGAAAGCCCCAGGACGCCGGGCACCGGCACTCGTCCACACCGGCGCGTGGTGGTGGTGGCGGGCATCGTCCACTTCTCGCGCATGGACCTGGAGCAAGCGGTGGAGCGCGGCGAGCCGATCAGCCTGAATGTGCTAGGCCATTGTCTCTTCGATGGCGATATCCCGGCCGAACTGGCGGAACGTGCCATTGCCCGTTTCCGCCTACGTGGCACACTGAGCGCCTCGCCGGAAGTCCGCGCCGTGATCACACGCAAAGAGCGGCCTGAAGCGATCAAGGGGGAGGAGGAG
>JANWHL010000028.1 GCA_025450405.1 Ktedonobacterales bacterium | reverse complement strand
TCCCCACTTTAGTGGGCGTCATCTTGCCATGACACTTTAGTGTCAGGATCGGCCGGAGGAATCCTCTTATTGCACCCCAAGCGTTGTAGGGTCAGGATCCTCGTTTGCAAACAATGCCCCGTGACACCCCACTACTCGTCTGTCAACAGCAAATGTTTACCCTGGTGTGGGGCGATCCCCCGACTGCGGTCGGGTGGTAGCGCACGCCGACTGCGGTCGGAGAGTGTAACGAATGAAGGTTGACAGACGACTACTCGTCTGTCAACAGGAAATGTTTACACTGGCGTGGGACGATCCCCCGACTGTGGTCGGGTGGTAATGGACGCCGACTGAGGTCGGAGGCCGTGCGGATTCGACCGGCTACTACGTCGTCGAGGGCAGCGATAGGGTGAACACGGCGCCCCCATCGTGCGCGTTGGCGACACGGATTTGCCCACCGTGGGCCAGGGCGATCCAGCGGGCGATGGCCAGCCCCAGGCCGCTTCCCTCGCCGGCGCGAGCGCGGTCGGTGCGGTAGAAGCGGTCGAACAGACGCGGCAGATCGCGCGCGTCGATACCCGGCCCCCAATCGCGCACCGACACGGTGGCGTGTCCGCCGTGGCTGCGTACCAGCACCTGGATCGTTTCGCTCTTGGGCGCGTGTTTCAGCCCATTATCCAGCAGAATCAGCAGCAGTTGACGCAGCCGCCCCGCGTCGCCCCGTACCCACGCCTCCTCCACGGCCACCTCCAGGCGTATTCCCAACTCCTCGGCCACCAACTCCACCCCGCTCGTGGTGTCGCGCGCCAGGGCCCCCAGATCAAGCCGCTCGTGGTCGATGCTCACCGCCCCGCTGTCGGCCCGCGCCAGCAACGAGAGGTCATCAACCAGGCGGGCCAGATGCGCGCCCTGGGAGAGCACCTGCTCTACCGCTTCCTGTTGATCGTCCTCGCTCGCGGGCTCCAGCCACAACTCGGCCGCCGTGCGCAAGATGGCCAGGGGAGCGCGCAACTCATGGGCGGCGTCGGCCACGAAGTCCCGCTGGCGGGCCAGCGCGGAGCGGATCGGCGCCAGGGCGAGGCGCACCACCAACCAGGTAATCGCAGCCGAAGCGGCCAGCCCAAGCACGCTCACCAGCAGCATCGAGGTCAACAGGGCGTTCAGACTTTGTTCATAGGAGCGCTCGGAGGCGCCGGTCTGCACGACCCCCACCACCTTGCCTTGGAACACCGCAGGCACGCTACAGATGAGGTATCGCTGGTCCGCGGCTGTCTCGCGCGTGGAAAACACCGGTGAGCGGCGGCGCATGGCGGCGGCGGCGGCGGCTGGGTCCGCCAGCGTGTCGCCGAAGGGGCTGATCGCGGCGCCAAACACCTTCAGGCGCGGGTTGGCGAAGATAATGAACAGATCACCACGCTGCTGCTCCTCCCGCACCGACTCGTGGACCGCTTGAGCCGGATGGCCGGGGGGAGGGGGAAGGGTCATGCTGGTTAAGTGATACGTCTCGCTCTGGGCCCGTTCGCGCAGAGTAGTGCGCAGCGCATCCAGACTGGAGGCGCGGGTGCGGAAGTAGACCACGGCCAGCAGCGCGAACACCAGGACGCACAAGAGCGCCACCATTAGGGCCGCGAGTTGGCGCCCGATCCGCCGCAGCGGCTCGGCGGCGGCGTCCTCCGCCCGAGTGGGCCATGGGCGCCACGGGCGCATCAGGGCGCGTACGCCTTGATTTTGTAGCCAAGGCCCCGCACCGTGTGGATGAGCGGTTGCTCGTGCCCATCATCAATTGCCTTGCGCAAGCGGCGGATAGTCGCGTCCACCACGTTGGCGAACGACTCGAAACCATAGTCCCACACTCGCTCCAGAATGACGGTGCGGCTGAGCGCCTGGCCGGGATGGCGCATCAAATACTCGAGGAGCGCGAAATCGCGCGGAGCCAGGGCGATAGGCAGGCCGGCGCGCGTGACCTCCCGCGAGCGGCGATCCAGCACCAGGTCGCCCACCACCAGTACATCGGAGGGCGGCGCCAGCGCCCCCCGGCGCGTCACCGCCTGGAGCCGCGCCTCCAGTTCCTCGAAGGCAAAGGGCTTGATCAAATAGTCGTCGGCGCCCGCGCCAAAGCCGGCCACCCGATCTTGCACCGCGTCGCGGGCGGTGAGCATGATCAGCGGTGTGTTCACCCCATCGGCGCGTAACCGGCCGGCCACGGCGATGCCGTCCAGGCCGGGCAGCATCAGATCCAGGATCACCGCGTCGTAGGTTCCCCCAGCCGCGTATTCCAGCCCCATCACGCCGTCGTGGACCACGTCCACGCTGTGGCGTCTCCCGACCAGCTTCCGCCGCAGCATGTTGGCCAGGGACTGATCATCCTCCACGATCAGCAGGTGCACGGTATCGGTCCTCACTCACCAGAATGCCTACCGGGGCCAAGGTACCACCGAATCGTGATCAAGCGATGATCAGCCTAATGCCCACGTGCCACGAGCGAGCGTACCGCCGCCCTCCTTTGTGCTATCCCTGCTTCGAGTAGTGCTTTCGACACAACCCCAGCCTGGGCATGAGCGCTGTCCGGCGCGCGCTCCCGCGCCCAATCCGCGCGTGATCCTCGGTTCAGGTTCGCGCGGGAACGTTACCGCTTGAAGAGCCGAAAACGTACTGGACGTACTGGGCGATTTCCGGCCGATCCTCAACCCCGTCAAGGACCATCGCCTCCAGCACGTCGACTACCCCCGGAGCCACGTCCTGCAACTCGACGATGGCCAGCCGCTGCCCGCGTCTGGGGCTCGGATCGGTGACAAAACCAAAGCACACGTCGGTGAGCGAATCGAGATCATCAAGGTTTAGGAAATCCAAGGTCAGTGCCTCTCTGTTAGCGGCTGATCGCTCGTGAACGCATACCCGATCCCCCGACCGGGGCGCGACCCGCAAGCGGGTGCCCTGACGACATAGTTCATGAGCAGTCAGGAAGGATGCCGCCAATACCCCCGTCCCATCCGAGATGGTACCGCTTTTGTGGCCTTTCGTAGCGGACCAGCTCAATGGCCCCTCAGGGCATCGGCGGCGCCGAAATCACTGGCTGAGCCAACCATATTTGGGATGCGCCGCTTCTTGTCCCTACACTACCGATGGTGTAGCACGGGAAGGAGCGGGAATGCGTCGGTGGATGGCGATCCCTTGCCTGGTGGCTGGGCTGTTTCTCTCGCTCGCCCTCGGTGGCGCGGCGCGCGGCCATGCCTGCGCCCTGGATTCGCGACCCTCGCTGTCCACCAATGGACGGCTGGTCGTCCTCAACCGCCAGGTGGCACGCACCCAGGCCGAGTTGGCGACCTGGAGCTTCTTCCTGGCCACCGGTACCTATAAGATCGGGCAGCCGGTGGCGATGACCGAAAACCGCAAGGAAGTGGCGAGAACCTTGATGCCCTCCGCCCTGCGCCAGCCCTGGGGCTGGACCTTCGGCGACGGCGCCTATGCCCAGGGCTGGACTGTCCACCATGCCTACCACCGCCCCGGCCGCTGGAAGATCGCCGTCTATGCCTACAATCCCGAAAGTCACCACTGGGATCTCTTCGACCAGGCGACGATCACTATACGCGCGTAACGCTGCCGCGCCGCCCCACCAGGGTCAGGGCCGAGGTCCGAGACAGATTACCGCTCCCCGCGAAGACAAGCCCATGGCGCATGCCACGGGTGTGCCGCCGCCCGCTATCGCGAGCGACCGGCGCGGCTACGCCTGGATCCACAGTGGCCGCACCTCGGAGACCGGCCGATCGAACAGACCGGCCTGTCCCGAGTGGCGGAAGAGCTGCTCGAAATCGTCCGCCGCGAAGGCTTTGCGCAGGCGTGAGACATACGAGGCATGCAACACGCCCAGATAATGCGCGATGTCGTAGTCCGGCGCCTGGCCGGCTATCCGCTCGGCAACGCTCGGATCATCCGTGCGCGACAGATCGTTCTCCGGCACCTCGGGCAGCCATACCGCCGTGCCATCGGCGCCGCGGTAAAAGCGCACGCGCTCACCCGCGCGCCAGGTAAGGCGCCCCGCCCCCAGCAACGCCTCGTAGGCGGCCTCGCGTGCCCGTCCGCGTGACCGCGCATACTCGGCGGCGCTCTTGGTCAGCCGGGCCACCGTCGCCACCTCGGCCGGTGCGAGCCGTCGCTCCCGCAGCGCGGCGACCGTCTCCAGATAGACACACCGCGCCCCCTCGACATCGCCGACCAGGATGCGCCGCAGGGCCGCCCGCAGGAAGCGCTCCCCGAATGGCTCCGTGCGACTGGAATGCAGGGCGGCCCCGCGCACGATCAGCCGGTCATCATAGGTCAGGAGGGCGTAGTTCTTGACCTCATGGCTGAGCATCGCCTGATAGCGTCCTTCGTATTCCAGACTGATGCCCGGCGGCAAGGTGGCGGCGATCTCCCCCACGCAGGCTCGCTCGTGGTCCTCGGTCCAGCCTTCCGGGGCGGCGAAGAACACCCCGTCGGTGTCGGCCTCAAGCAGGGCCAGCCCTCGTTCGCGCAGCCGCTCCGCGACCTGGCCCAGGATCTCCCGTCCCCGGCGCGTCACCTCATCCGCCGCGCCGCGATCAGCGAACAGCGCCATCCGTCCGGCCCCCATGTAGCCATAGGCCGAGTTGATCACAATCTTCATCGCCGCCTGAAGCGCGTCGTGTCCCCGCGCCTCGGCGCTCCCAGGCGGCGCCTCGCGCGCCTGGCGCTTGTGGCGCAGCCGCAGTTCGGCCAGCCGATCCACCAGATAGAGCAGCGCGGAGAGCGTGTCACAGGCCGGGCCGATGCGAAAGGTCCGCATGATCGAGGGATACATGGAGGCGATATCGGCCTTGACTACCTGGCGTGCCACCCCGGCGGCGTAGAGGACGGTCGCCCCGCCCTGATGCGGGGCCAGCAGGGCGTCTCCGGCCGCCGCGTTGGCGGGCAACGCCGCGCCGGCCCGCAGATAAGCACGCACCAGCAGCGGCTCCAGGATGCCCTTCGCCGGACCCGCCGAGGCCACCCGCTCATAGCGGCGCGGAGCCATCCCCGCCAGGGCGAATGCCGCCCCCATCAGCCGCCGCGACAAGCCATCCACCTCGGTCACGTCGTCAAGCGCGTAGCGCCGCACTGTTTCGGGGTCGCGCTCGTAGGCACGGTAGATCTCCGGCCCTGGGATGTAGGTGCGGTCGGGCGCGGCGAGGCCGAAGTAGCGGGCGGCGGCCTTCAGGCCGTGGCCGGGCATGTCGCGGACCACGAAGTCGTGGCGCCGCACCGCGTCGAGGGTGTCGATCAATTCGCGCCCCGCGATACTATAGCGGGTGCGCCGCCCACGCCCCCGCCCCGTGGGCTCATCATACCGCTCAAGCAGCGGCGCCCCCTCGCCCCGCCCCAGTCCCAGCGGCACCCCGAGGGTGGCCGCT
>JANWHL010000027.1 GCA_025450405.1 Ktedonobacterales bacterium | reverse complement strand
CGGATTCGCTATCCTGGCGTTCGATATGCGCGGCATGGGTGAGTCTCCGCCCGCTCCGATCTCGTTTGGCGCCTTCGAACAACGCGACGTACTCGGCGCGGTGGACTATCTCCGCGGCGGCCCAGTCCCGTACCCCGACCTGGGTCGCCCCCGAACCATCGGTGGCTGGGGCGTCTCCATGGGCGCATCGACGCTGCTGCTCGCCGCGGCCGAGGATCCGGCAATCCAGGCCGTCGTCTCAGACTGCGCGTACGCCGATATCCTTCCCGAGCTACAGAAGTTGATCCCCACGCAGGGCGGCATTCCCGGCATGTTCACACCGGGAATCCTGGCGATGGCTAACGTGCTCTACGGGATCAATTTCTATGATGTTCGGCCGGTTGATGTCGTGGCGCGGCTCGCCCCACGTCCCTTGCTCCTCATCCATGGCTCGGCCGATACCTACGTGCCGCCGATCAATCAAGACGAGCTGTTCGCGGCGGCGAGCGCCCCGCCCAACGCGCATGTCGAGTACTGGCGCGTTCCCGGCGCCGCCCACGCGCAGTCCTTTCACAAGGAAGGCGCGGTGTACGTCAACGAGGTCGTGGCGTTCTTCGACCGCGCGCTCGGCCCCGCCGCCTGATTCTCCACGGCGGTGTCCGCCGCGGTGACGCGCTCCGCGAAAGCGAGGAATCCGATCATGCCATCAGGGACAGAATCGTCGGACAAACTTGGTGGGGGCTTCTGGCTCGCCGGGTTGATCGGGCTCGCGCCGCTGCTGGCGCTTGTGGTGGTGGCCGCGGCCAGTGTCGTGCTCACCATCGTCGCCCGGCAGCTCACGATTGGCCAAGGGTTCTTCGTCGAGCAGCGCATCACCGCACTGGTCCTCGGAGCTGGTTTGGCGCTCGCCGCTATCGTCTACGTCATCGGGTGCGTGCGCACGCTGCGCCGCGCGCGGGCGTGGCAGGCCGCGGGGGACGCGGCGCGAGCGGCTGGAACGCTGTGGGCGCTAGGCATCACGGCGGTGCTCGTGGTGGTGCCGGTCGTCGTGGCGGTGCTGCTGCCCCAGCATCCGGCACGGTAGCGGGGTGGTCCTCTCCCCCAGCCCCCAGTGGGGGACCCCAGCCCCTCCTCATTGCGACGGGGAGGGGCGCCGGAGGGCGTACCGCGACCACAGGCGGTGGAAAGGGGTGGGGAGGCAAGAAGGGTGACGCGGCAGGTTGTGGTGACACGGAGCGGGCGGGGGTCCCAAGTTGTCGCAATTGGGTACGGCCCGCGGCAGCGCCCTGCGCTAGCGTCCGACCCGGCGGCCGTACAGCCAGACCGAGAGCGGGATGAACACCACGAGAATGCCAGCGCACCAGACAACGGCCTGCCAACCATCCGCCCCCACCGGCTGACCGAGGAGTAGGGCGCGCACGGCATCGACGAAGACTGAGACTGGCTGATGCTCGGCGAAGGTCCGCAGCCACGATGGCATGGTCTGGACCGGAACGAACGCGCTGCTGGCGAAGGTGAGGGGAAAGAGCCAGACAAAGCCGGCGGACTGCGCCGCCTCGACGCTGTGGACGAGCAGCCCAATGGTCGCGGAGATCCATGAGAAGGCGAAGCTGACAAGCAGGATCAAGGTGACGGCGCCGAGCCAGGCGAGCGGGGATCCAGATGGGCGGAAGCCAACGACGAGGCCAACCACCAGCATCACGATGACCACGAAGAGGTTGCGCACGAGATCGGCGATCGTGCGGCCGGTAAGGACAGCGGACTTGGCCATCGGCAATGAGCGAAAGCGGTCGATCAGGCCCTTCTCGAGGTCCTGAGCCAGGCCAACACCCGTGGTGGTGGCACCGAAGATGACGGTCTGGACGAAGATGCCGGCCATCAGGAAGTTGGCGTAGTTCGGGCCGGCGCTGGTGATCGCCCCACCAAAAACGTAGCGGAAGAGTACCACGAACATGATGGGCTGAATCGTCGCGAAGATCAGCTCGTCAGGGATGCGCGGGATCTGAGTGAGCCGGCGACGGGCGAGCATCCAGGCGTCGGCCAGTGCCCAATAGAGCCGGTTCCGGCGTGCGGGCTGGAGTTGGGTCGGCGACATGGGAGGAACGGTGATAGCGCTCATGCGGAGATCCTTTCGGCAGCCTGGCCGGTCTGGGCAGGTGGAGCCGCCTCGGCTTCGTGGCCAGTGAGGGTGAGGAAGACATCGTCGAGCGTCGGGCGACGCAGGGCGAGGTCGTCAAGCTGGAGCCCAGCGGCGTCGAGTTCGCGCACGACTGCCGGGAGCAGTCGCGCGCCTTCAGTCACGGGCACGACGACGCGGCGGCGGCTGGCGTCTACGCGCAGGTCGCCCTGGGCGATGCCGCTGAGGGCGCGCACGGCGGCGTCGAGGTCGCCACCGCGAGCGATGCTGACCTCGAGACGCTCGCCGCCCACCTGGGCCTTGAGCTCGTCGGCGGTGCCGCGCGCTATGGCCAACCCATGGTCGACGACGACGATCTGGTTGGCGAGCAGGTCGGCCTCTTCGAGGTACTGCGTGGTGAGCAGAACGGTGGTGCCGTCGTAGACCAGGCCGGAGATGACGTCCCACATTTCGGTGCGGCCGCGCGGGTCGAGGCCGGTGGTCGGCTCGTCGAGGAAGAGCACTGGCGGCGCGACGATGAGGCTGGCGGCGAGATCGAGACGCCGGCGCATGCCGCCCGAATAGGTCTTGACGATGCGCCCAGCGGCATCCGCCAGGTCGAAGCGTTCAAGCAGCTCGCCCGCGCGACGGCGGGCGTCAGCGCCACGCAAATGGTACAGGCGGCCGAACATCTCGAGGTTCTCGCGGCCGGTGAGCAGGTCGTCGACGGCGGCATACTGGCCGGCGAGGCCAATTTGCGCGCGCAGCTCGTCGGCCTGGCGCACGACGTCGAGCCCGGCGACCTCGGCGTGGCCAGCATCTGGCCGTAACAGGGTGGTCAGAATGCGGACCGCGGTTGTCTTGCCGGCTCCATTGGGGCCGAGCAGACCGAGGACCGTGCCCTCCTCGGCGGAGAGGTCAAGGCCGCGCAGGGCGTGCGTCGGTCCGTAGTGCTTTTGAAGGCCCTCGGCGAGGATAGCGGGGCGGCGAGCCATGTGGTATGCTCCTTCTGAAGGATTTCACTACCGCAACCTACATAGTGAACTATGTAATAGTGTATGCATACACTACCAGGGGCGTAGCCGTCATGTCAACCCTCCACCCGAACCTGTCGCGCGCCGCCCGGCGCCTGGTGGAGCGCCCGTCCGCCGCGGAAAGTGCCACGGGCGCGGACGAGCCGTCGGCGGCGGAGCTGGCCGAGGCGCTCTTGTGCGCGACGCAGGGCCTCAAGACCGCGGGCCGCCAGTGCGGCGAAGAGGCCGATCCCATGCTGCGGGCGATCTCGCTTCCGCGCGGACGCGTGCTGATGGCAATGGCGGAGGCCGGGAACGGGCGTGTGCGCATGGGCGACCTTTCGGAGACTCTGGGGGTAACGGCGCGCAACATTACCACCATTGTGGACGGATTGGAGCGCGAGGGGTTGATCGCGCGCCGCCCCGATCCCACAGATCGGCGCGCAATCCTGGTGGAGCTGACCCGCAAGGCCCATGGGTACATTGCCCGGGTGCACGCGCTCCATTGCGCCATCGCCGAGCGCTTCTTCGCTCCGTTAGACGGAGCGGAACGCGGTGAGCTACTGCGCCTCCTGGCGAAGACCGCTTCTGGTGGGGAGGGACTGGACCATGAGTAGATTCCGCGGGGGAGGAGCGAAAACGGTCACGGTGAGCGCGGAGGTGCCACGGTTATGCTTGCGACCACTGGGCACGCGGCTCAACCCGGTTAGTCGGTCTGGCGAAGAAACGCCTCGATGAGGTCACCGAATTGATCTGGCCACTCAAGCGGAACCATATGCGCGGCACCGGGGATGACGACGCGCCGCGCGCCTGGTATGCCGTCGGCCAGCCGCTCGGTCCCGGCCAGCGTTCCCGGCCGATCCAGCGCCCCGACGACCACTAGCGTCGGCACCCGCAGCTCGCTCAGCCGTTCAACGGCTGGCGGGTCCAGTGGCTGCGGTTCGGCGTCCGTCTCCGCGGCCTGGCGTTCGAGCACCAGCTGGTTCATCTCCCGCATCCTCGCGCGGACGGCCGGATCCACCTGGTCCGGCATGCGCTGGGGGCCGTCCACCCATGCGCGAAGGTCCACCTCGTTCGCGGCGTCGAGATCACCGCGCGCGAGCGCGTCCTCCTCCGCCTCCCAGACCTCCGTCAGGTCAGGAGTTGGCGGCAGACCACCAGGACGCGCGGCCGTAAGCACGAGCGCGGTCACTCGATCTGGGTATGTTAGCGCGAAATCGAGGGCCACGGAGCCACCAAAAGATATGCCCAGCACGGCGGCACGGTCGATCCCCACCGTGTCGAGCAGGCCGTACAGGTCATCACGAAGCGCGAAAGCGCCAGACGCCCGCCCCGAGCGGCCGAAACCGCGCAGGTCGTAGCGTACGACACGGTGCGATCGCGCCCAGCGCTCGAATAGGCCGTCCCACATGCGGCTGTCGGCGATACCAGCGTGAATGAGCACCAGCGCGGAACCCGCGCCGGCGACTTCATAGCTCAGCGTCGTTCCGTTGACGGTTGCGCTGCCCGACTGGGATTCAATGCCATCCATGGCGACCTCCGGTGTGCTATACCCATTCGTGGCTGAACCCCGCCGCCGTCGCATAGTATGTGCCATGTGATCCCGATGTCAAGCGGCGGGCGTGCCAAGAGCGCTGTTATTGCGCGCGCCGAAAGGGAAGTCGTCGTGACCGAGTCCCTCGATTACCTCACCGCTCACAGCGATGACCTGCTTGCCGACCTGGAGCGCTTCGTCACCCGGGAGACGCCCTCGACCGATCCTTCGGCACTGGCCGGCTTCGCCGCCTTCCTGGCCACCTATGCCACTACGATAGCGGATGGTATGGCCGCGCTCGTCCCGGCCAGTGGCGGCCCGCATGTCCGGGTCGTGTGGGGCGATCCTGAGCGCGCCGCGCCGATCCTGCTACTTGGCCACTTTGACACCGTGTGGGACGTGGGCACGCTGGCCACCATGCCGTTCCGGGTCGCCAGCGGTGCCGCGTATGGGCCGGGCACGTTCGACATGAAGGCTGGATTGGTCCAGGGGTTTTGGGCCGTGCGCGCCTACCGTGAAGCGCTTGGTGGGGATCGCCCGGTCGTCTTCTTCTGTAACTCAGACGAGGAGATCGGCAGCGCCTCATCGCGTCCGCACTTCGAAGCGGACGCTCGCCGGGCCGCCGCCGTGCTGGTGCTGGAGCCGAGCCACCATGGCGCGCTGAAGACGGCGCGCAAGGGCACGGGCGAGTTCCACCTGGCCGTGCGTGGCCGGGCCTCGCACGCCGGCACCGCGCCCGAGGACGGGATCAGCGCCATCGACGAGCTCGCGCGCCAGATCCTCGATCTGCGCGCTCTGGCTGACGCGCACCTCGCTCACGGGACAACCATCAACGTGGGGACGGTCTCCGGCGGCACGCGCACAAACGTCGGCGCGGCCGAGGCGCGGGCGGATATTGACGTTCGCGTGGCGACGCTGGCCGAGGCCGACCACATTACGGCCGCGATCACTGGGCTGCGCGCGCACCACCCCGAGGCGCGGCTGGAGATCGCTGGCGGCGTCAACCGTCCGCCGATGGAGCGTACGCTTGGCACTGTCCGGCTCTTCGAGCGCGCCCGCGCGCTGGCCGCGAACCTGGGCTTCGCGGTGGACGAGGTGATGGTCGGCGGCGGGAGCGACGGCAACTTCTGCTCGGCGCTTGGCGTGCCGGTGCTCGACGGGCTCGGCGCAGTCGGCGACGGCGCCCATGCGCTCGACGAGCACATCATTGTGGCCGAGATGCCGCGGCGTGCCGCCCTTGTGGCCAGCCTGTTGGCGGCGCTCGGTGACGACCTATAATAACCGCCGTCGATTAGCTGGCGGGCGTCGGTGTTCCCAGGCGTCCACCCGGCTGCCGCCAGGGTTCCGACTCGCCAGGCGCGCGGGGTGCCAGCGGGCGCTCCAAGCGCGCCTGTTCCGGACTCAGGGCGACGCCGACATGGTCGTCCTGGATCATGATCCAGCCGAAGAAGCCAGCGGCGACAGTGCAGACGACCCCAAAGAACGCGAAGACCACTCCCCAAAGCTTGTCCGGAGTGGGGGAGAGTCACTGGGGAACGTTGACGATGTCGTTGATGATGAAGAGAACGAGCGCCGTCACGTTCAGGAGCATATGGCGGAGCCCATGAGCCTTGGCCGGGCTGGTGCTTGGGACGCCCAGCGCCCAATCCAGGAAGCCCGGCACGGCGGCGACGATCGCCATCAGCGCGCCGCCGACCCCCGCGACCGTCCCAACCTGGAACCAGAACGGGATTCCGCCGATCGCAAAGATCACGTATGCCACCAACGCGAGGGTGTAGAGCGCGATAGGGTAGGCGATGATCATGGGATGCAGCGGATGTCCAAGGAGCTTGATTTAGCTGTACACCGTGCGGACACCTTTCCGTTAGGAGATCCCGCGCCGGCACGCCCGCGCGGCTCTCGTGCGGTCATGTGCTCGCTCTGGGCGCATGCGGCGTGCCAGCGTCCCACCGTGTCCTCGCGGGCAGGCTGGCTCAATGTTCCGCCCCTGGTGCGCGCGTCAGCGCGTCGTCGACGCGCGCGGCGTACAGCCGCTCACCGCAATCAAAGCTTCCACCCGCCAGATGGCCGCATTGGCCGCGCGGTTGCCGCGGGCGTCCGCCAGCTGGTGGGCACGCGCCAGCACCCGCTCCGCGTCGTCAAGCTCTCGCAGCAGCAGGTGGATCCATGCCAGCAGTGCGGTGGTTTCGCTTAGATCAAACTCCGCCCGGTTGGCGCCTCCAGGCATCGTACGGACATAGGTCCGACTCCGCTCATAGTGGCCCGCATCGGCATCCGCGCACACCGCGATCAGGCGGTCACGCAGGTCGACCAGGTCGGGCGGCCCGGCGGCGAGGACGCATACTTCGGCAAGGGTATCGGGCGCGTAGATGCGCGCGGCGGTGTCGCCGTCCGCCCAGACGCCGAGGAGCGCCTCGTGGGCGCGTTCGCTCATCGTCGGACTCTCATGCTCGAGAGCGTCCAGACACACCACGGCAAGTCTCAACTGTTCGCGGGCGAACGGATCGGGCCGCTCCTCCGAGCTGAGGCCCTCGGACCAATAGGCGCGCGCCTGGCGCCAATCGCCCAGCGAGAAAGCGTTCCACCCCAGCTCCACGAGCACCATGTTCCGCCGAACGGTATCGTCCAGGAGCGTGAGCGCCATGAGGGCATCGAGGAGCGCGGTGCGTTGCGCCCGCGGCGCGCCGCTTGTGCACAACGGCCAGCGTCGCCAGTGCCACGAAGCGCGCTTCGAGATCATCACACGCCTCGGCGACGCCGAGCGCGTAGTCGAGCGAGGTCACGGCGTCATCCAGGCGGCCCGGCTCGCACTCCGCGCGTGAGCCCGAAATCTATGGGCCAGGCTTTCCATGCGCAATGCGCCCGCCCGGCGCGCCCGCGTGGCCGCGGGGCCGCTCAAGGCGATGGTCTCCTTCCAGTGCCCGAGAAAGACGAGGCGGGCCGTGAGACACAGGTAGAGCCGTGCGGCGGTGGGCGCGGAGAAGGCGGCTTCACACCTGGCTCCGAGGGCTGGATCGTCACCCAGTTGAAGCCAGGCGATTATGTGGCGGCGTGCCTCGTCGTGGATCCCGTCACCCACCTGGCCCACGCGGCCAATGGCATGCTGGCCGGCTTCACCGTTCCAGCGGAGTAGTGTCCTCACCTGCCCCCCGCTCCCTTCGGGGGGCGGGGGCTTCCCGTCAGTGCGGGGGAACCTTCTCAGTGAACCGGCGATAGACGGCATTGGCCCGCGAGCAGATCTTGCCGTTGGTGTCCACGCAGGTCGCCTCCACAAACACCACCTGACGCCCCGCCGTCACCACATTGGCCTCGAACGTCAGCGGGGCATCATAGGCCGGGTGATGATAGCTGACATCCAATTTGATCGTCACCTGCGGAATGGTCCCATGCGCGAGGGAGGCCACCGCCGCCCCCGTGACGAAGTCAAAGATGTAGGCCTGCGCGGCACCGGTGACGGCACGACCGCCCACCCCAGCGCCGCGGTGGTGCTTCTCCGGTTCGAACGTCGCCACCGCGCGCCCGTCTTCGCTCTGAACGATCCGCACACCCATCCAGCTAACCGCGTCCATACGGTTCCAGTATTCGAAGAAGCGCGGCGTCCCACGGGTGTCGGCAGTGCCGGTCCGCTCGGGTCGCTCGCCGTTCCGCTTCCTCGGCTCGACCGCCGGCTTTGGCGCGTTCCGCTCCTCGTCGCTCATGCGTATCTCTCCCGTCTGACCCGATCCGGGCCGGCCCACGTCCGCGACTCGCACCTCGTCGGCGCTACCGCGTATCCTCACCCGGGGTCCTGGCGATCTCCTCCAGCGGTGTCGCGTTGTGTTCGCCCAGCGCGGGCGCCCGCCGGGTGTCCGGCGTGCCCGGGGGGACCACGAGACCCGGCATCCGCGCCGGATAGCGCACCGCCCAGACGGTCTCCCCACCATCCTCTGTCCGGATCAGCAGACCGCTCGCTGCCACGTAAGGATCGTCTGGCACTTCCGCGGGTGAGTTGACCGGCGCAGCTGGCACATCCGCCGCCCGCAGTAGATCCAGCCAGTCCGCGCGTGGCCGTTGCGCGAACTCGGTCGCCAGCAGTGCGTCGATCCGCTCGGCATCGACGCGACGCCGGGCATAGGTCGCCCAGGATGGGGCGTCGGCCAGCTCGGGCCGCCCCAGCGCGACACAGAGCCGGCGCCAGAACGCGTCCTCGATGCACGCCACGGTCAGCGCGCGGCCGTCCGCCGCCACGTACGCGCCGTAACCGCCGCCGCCGAGCGCGCGCGCGCGTCGATTGTCCAGGCGGCCGCTCATGAGTGCCAGCGCTGAGCCAGCGAGCGAGACGTCAAGGTACGCGCCGCCGTCCTTCCTACCGCCATCCTCCCTGCTGCCGTCCTCCACGCCGACCACGCGCAATTGGTTCCGCCGCAGCAGCGCCGCGAGGATCGCGTTGGCGGCGAAGAGCGCCGCCGCCACGTCGGCCATGGGAACCGTGATGAAATGGCGCGGTGGCTGACCTGGCGCGGGCGGCGGGTCCAACGCCCCCGCGACACCCAGATAGTTCACGTCGTGACCGGCAAAGTCCCGATCTGGGCCCTCCTGGCCATAGCCGCTGATAGAGCAGTAGATCAGACCGGGCCGCAACGCACGCAACCGCTCGTATCCCGCGCCCAGTCGCTCGGCCACGCCGGGCCGGAAGCCCTCCACGACAATGTCTGCCGTGCGCACCAAAGCATCCAGATGATCGCGGTCCTGCGCGCGGCGCAGGTCCAGCGCCACACCGCGCTTGCCACGATTGATGGCGGCGAAGAGCGCCGGGTCAATCGACCGTGCCGGGTCGCCGCCGTCGGGCCGCTCCACCTTGATGACCTCAGCCCCCAGGTCAGCCAAAATTTGCGTGCAGTAGGGCCCTGGCAACAGCGTGCTCAGGTCCACGACACGTATGCCCGCCAGCACGGCGCGGCCCGCGTCGCCCCGCTCGTCCGCGCGCTGCATTGCCTCACCTGCCATCTCGCCCTCCGTTGGCCCCCGTCGCCACCATCCTCTGCCGTGCCCGTGCCCAGCAGTGTAGCACCGATCTCCGCACAAAGGCCCAGTCCGATGCTACACTATTGGCGCGATGCGCGCTTGCCAGGGACCTGATACCATTTCTGGCTCGGCCACGCCAGTGGCCTTCGTCGCCGGAGGCTTCGTCGGCGCGCCCGGCGGTTCTGTGGGAGAGACCCTTCGCCCGGCGCGTCTCCAGGCGCCTGGAACCAGCGTGCCATCATCCGACTCCGTTTGATGCCGTCAGCACGAGCCTGACGCGCGGCGCCGCGCCACGTGGGAGATGCCAATGACCGATACCGACAATCCTACAAGCGCGAGGCCGTCGGGCGTTCCGGGATGGGGGGAGTCCGCCGCGCCAGCGGATTCCGGGCGACTGGTCTGGAATCCCCTCACTGGCGAGTACCTTGTCCAGACCGGCAGCCGCATGCGGCGGCGCGAAGGTACGGCTGATTGCCCCTTCTGCGCTGATCTCACTGGCGGCCGTGTCCCACCCGGCACGCGCGTCTGGGTGCGCCCAAACGACTTTCCCGCGTTCCGTCCGCCGACCGGCGAGTGCCTCATCCTCATCTACAGCCCCGACCATCACCGCACCTTCGCCGACCTCAGTACCGACGAGGTGCTGGATGTCATCGGCCTCTGGCGGAGTGTGTACGCGGATCTCGCCGTGCGCTACGCTTGCGTCATGATCTGGGAGACGAGCGGCGAGGCCATTGGGCAGACCCAGCTTCATCCACACGGCCAGACGTACGGCGTCTCAATCGTGCCGCCGATCCTGGCGCGCGAGCTCGCCGCGGTGGATCGCGCCGCCGCCGAGGGCGCGGGTTGCCCCTTCTGCCAGATCCTGGTCGAGGAGGATAGCGGACCGCGCGCGGTCGCTGCCACGCCGCACTGGCTGGCCTTTGTGCCGCCGTTCGCGCGCTATCCCTACGAGGTCCATGTCTATCCCCGGCGCCACCTTGACACTGTGAGCGCGCTGGCGGATGGCCCCGAGTCGGTCGAGCTCGCGACACTCCTCCCGCGCATCATTCGCGCCTACAACCGCCTCTACCAGGCCCCCATGCCCTATATGCTCGCGCTCCACCAACTGGCGGAGGACCGATTCCATCTTCATCTGGAGCTGCTGCCCGTGGGACGCGCGCCCGGCAAGCTAAAGCTGGCCGCGAGCAGCGAGATGGCCTGGGGTCTCTGGCTGAACGATGCCCTACCCGAAGCGGCGGCGAACGAGATCCGCGTGGCACTGGCGGCGGAGCGGGCCGACCTGGACCAAACGTACTAGGGCACTGGTACTCCCCACCCAGGACGATACAGCCGGCCTTGACCCGAGCGCGCTGCTGGGAGTATTGGTGTGGTGG
>JANWHL010000026.1 GCA_025450405.1 Ktedonobacterales bacterium | reverse complement strand
GGCCGAAATGGGCGCCGATCTCGTCATGCCAGTAGGGGTGCGTCCAACCACCCTGGGTGAAGCCGCCATCCGTATCCTCGTCCGCGCCACCTGGCGCCTGCATCACCCCATCCAGCGACACAAACTCGGAGACGACGATCTTGCGCATCTAGCCGCTCCTTCCCCAGCGTATCAGGCCACCTCTGTCCCGCCCAGTGGGCGCCGTCGAGAGTGTAGGTCGTGAGTGTAGCACGTTGGCGTGCATCCCGCTCTCCGCCCTCGAGTCTCTCCGGACCATCGGCCGAGCTCGTGCGCCTGTTGGCGCGGACTGACCCACACCCGTGCGGGCGGCGGCCCGGCGTTACGGGTCCAGCCGGAACCGCGTGGGCGTCAGGCGAATCGCCTGCGTATACATGCGCGCCAGCCCTTCCAGCGTCGCGCCAAGCCGGTCGGCGAGCGGCGCGTACTTGGCGGCGTAGGCCGGCATCATGAACTCGATACCCGGCTCATCCACCAGCGCCGCCGTGCCCTCCACCGTGATGGGCACGTTCTCTGGCGTGATCCTGCCGATCTCCAGCGTGAACGACACCTGGGGATTCTGGCGAATGTTGCGACACTTCACCGTGTCCGGCAGGCTGAAGATCAGGATCGTCGCGCCATCCCACAGGAAGCAGACCGGCACCGTATGCGGCCGGCCATCCGGACGGACCGACGTGAAGTACGCGTACTCCTCCCGGTCGAGCCGCTCCGCGATACGCGCACCATCCGGGGTTGAACGATCGAGCATAGATACCAGCTCCTCCCGGCCCTCCAGTGGACCGCGCCCTCCAAAGGCGCGTCAGATCGGTCGCGCCGCCTCGATCGCGCCGTCTCGCGCTCGTGGAGCGCCCACCATCCGCGCTAGCGCTTGGCGCTTGCCGCCCCCCGACTCCGCGATCCCCGTGACCAGACTCACTCGCATAGGCACAGAAAAGCCAACTGCCATCCGGATTCTAGCACATCGCCAGGCGGCCGCTCATTCCGATTCGGGAGAGGTCGCGTGGGCGGACCTCGTACCTGGAAGCCCCCAGCCACCGACCTGAGGCCGTTCGCGGACGCGCGCCGCGGCCCCCCAACCACCCCGCTCACCGGCCGGTGATTCGCCGCGTCCTTCAGGGCGCCTCCTCGCCACACCACCCCGCTCGCCGGTGGCCGCCGATCCGCGCCCGGCTGATTACCCGCGTCCTTCAGGGCGCATCCTCGCTCCGCCACCCCCGCCCATGGCCGCCATCCTGATGCGTCGCCTCCAGACGCCTCATCGAACGGGTACCGCGGGACATGAAAGTTGCCATAATCCCCAAGCGCGTCATATCATGGTATGGACCTGACCGGCCACACGTGAGGCGCGTCCGCTGGCAACGAGAAGGACCAAGTATGGCCATGAGCGCGGCGAAACAGCCTCCCCCCCCGCATGGACGCCTGACATCCATGCGCACCGCTGGCGAAGTCGCGGCGGCGGGGCCGCGTCCCGCGACACCGAGCGACGCGGAGATGCTGAGCGACGCGGAAATGGTCGTGCAGGTCAACATGGCCGGCCTGGTGATCGCCGCGTCCCCCATGACGACCCGGTGGCTGGACCCCGCTCCTGGCCAATTACTTGGCGCGCCCATCGCGGGGCTCATTCATCCTGATGATCTCGGCTTCGTCGACAACGCGCTGGGACGCCACGGGGCGGAGCCGGCCGTGAGCGCGCCGACCTGGTGCCGCGGGCGTCGGCGGGATGGCGCCTGGCAGTGGTGCCTGGGCCGGGCCACGCCTCTGACCTTGGCCGCCGGCGACCCTATGGCGCTCGTGACCCTATGTCCCGCGACCCCCTCTCGGATGGGGGAGCATGTCAGCCCGGATGCGGTCACGGCAGGGACACACGTCGTCCAATTCTACGAGACGGACCAGGTGCTCGTGGATGCGCTCAGTCGCTTCGTCCGCTCCGCGCTCGCTGCGGGGGACGCGTGCCTCGTCCTCGCCACTCCCCCGCACCGCGCGCGGCTCGCGGGTGCCCTGCGCGGCCAGGGCGTGGACCTATGTGGGGCACGCCAGCGCGGGCTGTATCGCGCGCTGGACGCCGCGGCCACGCTCGACGCGATCATGGTCGAGGGCACACCAGATCCCGTGCGCTTCGCGCGGGTGATTGGGCATGCCATCGCCCGCGCCGCGCGGCGCGGGCGGACGGTACGCGTGTTTGGCGAATTGGTGGCGCTGCTCTGGCTGGCGGGGAATGAGGGGGCGGCGGTCCGGTTGGAGGAGTTGTGGGAGGACATCCTCCGACCTGGCATACCCCCCGTGACGCTATTCTGCGCCTACCCAATACATGGGTTCGTCGCGGACACGCCGCCCACGGCGTTGTCGGCGATTCGCGCGCTGCATGAAGGCGAGCTGCCTGGCCAGCCCGCGGCGGCGCCCGCCCCCCTCGACGCGCGCACGCACGCGCTCGCGGAGATGCGCCAGGAGGCCCATTCGCTGCGTGGCGAGATCGCGCGGCGGCAGCTTGCCGAGGCGCGTCTACGGCTTTCCGAGGAGCGCTATCGGCGTCTCTTTGAGGCATCGCCCGATGGCATGCTGCTGATTGACCCCGGAACCGGACGTGTCGAGGAAGCCAATCATGCCGCCATGGCCCTGCTGGCTGGCATAACCGACCACGTGCGCGGGAGCGTCCTCAGAGATCTCGATCTGTTCGCCGACCGTGACGCGGCCGATATGGCGTTGCGAGCGCTGCGCGAGCACCATGTATTCCACGAGCACTCGCTCTCGATCCCGTCGCTTGGCGGGGAAACGCGGTACGCGACCTTCGATGCCCACCTGGTCGTGGTGGATGGGAAGAATGCCGTGCTCGGCACGCTACGCGACGTGACCGACCGCAAACGGCTGGAACGCGACACGGCGGAGCGTGCCGCCGAGCTGGAAGCCATCCAGGCCGTGAGCGATGTGGCGCTGGCGGAATCCTCGCTCGATGACCTGCTGCGGCACCTGCTGGAGCGCCTCCGCGCGATCCTTGCCGTGGACAACGTGGCCATCTTGCTGCCCGATGCCGAGGCGCGGGACCTCAGGACCTATCTGGCCCACGGGCCCGAAGAAGAGGTCGCCGGGCAGGCGCGCGTCCCCATTGGCGAGGGCGTGGCCGGACGCATCGCCGCCACGCGTGAGGCCCTGGTGATCGATGACCTGCGCACCGCTCGTGTGGCGAACCCCTTCTTGCGGGAGCGGCTGCGATCGCTCATGGGCGTGCCCCTCGTCGTGGGCGATCGGCTGATTGGCGTCGTGCACGCGGCCACCGTGGGGCCGCACCAGTTCACCGAGCACGAGCTGCGCGTGCTGCGGCTGGTCGCCGACCGTATGGCGCTGGCCATCGACCGCGCGCATGCGCACGAGGAGGCGCGGGCGGCGCACCGCGATGCGCTGGAGCGGGCGGAGCATCTGAACGCCACCATCGAGGCCATCGCCGATGGCGTGGTCGTCTTCAACCATGAGGGACGACTCGCGCAAATGAACGCGACAGCGCAGCGTCTCCTTGGCTATACCGCTCAACCAGACTATGCGCTTATGCCGGACCGTACGGTCCGCCCGGTCCGGGATGAGCATGGACGCGACGTTCCCCCCAATGCGCTGCCGGTGAACCGCGTGCTGCGCGGCGAGGTGATTACCGGTGCGCACGCGGTCGAATTGGTCATCCAAACAGCGGCTGGACAGGACGTGCGGGTGAGCGTGTCGGGGGCGCCGATCCGTCAGGCGGATGGCGCCGTGGCGGGAGCCGTGTGTGTCTTCCGCGATGTCACCGAGCAGCGCCGTCTCGAACGGCGGACCCACGAGGCCTTGAGCACGGTGCTGGAGATGGCCGGCGCGCTCGTCGACCTACCGGCCGAGGGTGAGGCGAACCCAGCGCCCGGGGAAACGGCGGCCACCAGCGCGGGACGGCCGATCCCATGGCGCATCGCCCACCGTCTGGCGGAGCTTACCCGCGGGGTGCTCGACTGCCGCCGCGTGGGGATCGCCGCGGTCGATCCAGAGGCCGGATGGCAAACGCCGATCGCGGTGGTGGGCCTGTCACCGGAGCAAGAAACGCGTTGGTGGACGGAGCAATTTGGGCATCCAACCCGCTATGGTGAGGGTGTGGACCCCGCGCTGCTCGCGCGGTTCGAGGCCGGCGAGGCGCTCGTTGTGGATATGACCGAACCCCCGTATAACACCCTTCCCAATCCGTGCGGCCTTACGACGACACTCGTCGCGCCCATGCGCGTGGGCGCGTGCGTCATCGGAAGCCTCTCGCTGGATTACGGCGGCCCGCCCCATGTCTTCACTGACCAGGAGCGCGCTCTGGCGGAGGCGGCGGCGCAGCTCGCGGCGCTGGTGCTCGAGCGCGAGCAGTTGCTGAGCGAGCGCGAGGTCGCGCGCGCGAACGCCCTAGCCGCTCAGGAGGCCACGCGGCGCATGAACACATTCCTGGGTATCGCGGGCCACGAGCTGCGCACCCCGGTCACCAGCATGAAAGCCTCTGTCCAGCTCACCGCGCGCGCCGTGGACGCGGCCTTGCGAGGAGACGTACCAGACGTAGCCGCGCGGCCCCTGGAACGCGGGATGGTTCTGCTGGCGCGTGCCGACCAGCAGGCGAACCGCTTGAGCCGTCTCATCGAAGACATCCTCGATGTGACACGGACCCAGGCGGGCAAGTTGGCGCTGCGCGCTGAGCCGGGGGACCTCACTGAGGTCGTGCGGCGCGCCGTGGAGGAACAGCGGTTGGCGTGGCCGGCCCGGACGATTACCCTGCGCGCGCCGCGAGCGCCCGTCCGCCTCGTGTTCGATCCGGATCGCATCGAACAGGTGGTGATCAACTATGTGACCAACGCGTGCAAGTATTCGGCGGCGGATCGGCCCATCGCGGTGGAGGTCACCAGCGAGACGGCGACAGCCCGTGTCGCCGTGCGCGATGAAGGGCCTGGTTTGTCACCCGAGATGCGCGTCCACATCTGGGAAGCCTTTCATCAGGTGGCGGGGGTGGCCCAACAGAACGGGTCGAGCGTTGGGCTCGGGCTCGGGCTCCACATCTGTCGCTCGTTGATCGAGCGCCATGGCGGCCGAGTCGGCGTCGACAGCGTCGAGGGCGCGGGGTCCACGTTCTGGTTCGAGCTGCCAGCGGGCGCGGCGAGCGGGTCGTCGGCGAGCGCCCCGGAGGATTCAGCGATGGAGGGCGCGCACGGGCAGACCGATGGCAAGACCACCGGGGAGCCCGCACTGGCCAGTGAGCAAGCGAGAAAGCGGAATCCATGACATCGTCACCCGGGAGCAAGGAGCAAGCAACGAGCGCGGTCGCGCCACCGAACATCCCGGTGGGGGACATCCGGTCGCCCGCACGGCGGCTCCCGAGCGGTGTGCCGAACCTTGACCTCGTCCTCGGGGGCGGCTTGCCACGTGGCGCGCTCATCCTCGTGACGGGCGTTCCGGGGAGCGGCAAAACGACACTCAGCAGCCAGATGGTGTTCACCGCCGCGCGCGACGGGAAGAACGTCCTGATCCTCTCGGCGCTGTCTGAGTCCAGCAGCAAGCTGATCGAGCATCTGGCGGGCTTTCGATTTTTCGACCGCAACCTCATCGGTGGCGTAGTGCGGTTTCTGGCCTTGGAGCGAATCCTGAGCGAGGGGCTGGCGGCCTGTGCCACGACCATCTTCGCGGAAGCCCGTAAAACGCGCGCGGACTACGTCCTCCTCGACGGCTTCCGTGGGATGCCGGGCGTGGAAGCCGACCCGCCAGCGGCTCGGACGTTCCTCTATGACGTAGGGACGACGCTCAACACGATCGGGGTCACGACGCTCGTCACGAGCGAGACGGACCCTCATGACCCGCGCATCTTTCCCGAAACCACCACCGCCGATGTGATCCTGGGCTTGCACTATGCGCTGCTGGGGGCGCGCCAGTATCGCGGCATCGAGGTCATCAAGGCGCGGGGGGCCGCGCAGTTGCCTGGCATGCACGCCGTGGTCCTCGACGCCGGGGGGATCACGGTCTATCCGCAATTGGAGGAGCGCCTGCTGGCCGAGTCGCCGGTGTTCGCGCCGCCAAAGGCTAAAGCGCGGGTGTCTGGCGTTGGGGCGGCATCCGTTGGGCGGGCGTCCTTCGGGTCGACAGAGCTCGACGCGATGTTGCGCGGGGGTATCCCACAGGGCACCTGCACCGTGCTGGCCGGGAGTCTGGGGACGGGGAAGACCCTCCTGTCCATCAACTATGCGCTGGCGGGTGTCCGCGCTGGCGAGCCAGTCGTGTTCTTGAGCTTTCGCGAGAGCATGGACCAGATACGTCAGGTTGGGCGGCCCTTCGCGTTCGCGGATGACCTGTCGCGGGCGCTGGACCCGGGAGGGGGCCTGACGTTCCTGGAGACCCCGCCGATCAAGCTCGACGCCGACGTCCTCGCCGACCGTCTGTTGGCCGAGGTCGACCGGCACCGAGCGCGGCGGGTGATCGTCGACAGCGTGGCGGAGTTGGAGCGCGCCGTACTGCATGGTGCCGACCCGCAACGGCTCGAGGACTACCTGGCGGCGCTCCTTCAGGCGTTCCGGCGGCGGAATGTGACGGCTCTCCTGCTTAAGGAAACCGACAAAGTGGTGGCCGCGTCGCTGGAGCTCTCAGCGGATGCGCTCTCGGTGCTGGCGGAAAACGTGCTGCTGCTGCAGCATATCCCCTATCATAGCCGGCTCTACCGCATCATTTCCGTGCCCAAGCTCCGCTTTTCGGACCATGACACGGCGATCCGCGAATTTCGCATTCAGGCCCCAGAAGGGCTCCGGGTGCTGGCCGCCGTTGACAGCGATGAGGGCGTGTTGTCGGGAATCACCGGCGGCCTGGAGTGGCAGGCGATGGTTCTCTCTGGCCAGACCGCCCACGGGGAACGAACGGGAGACCACGGAACGTCACAATGAGCGGAGAACACATCGCCGGGTCCCCAGAACAGCCGCTCGTCCTGATCGTCGAAGATGAGGAATCAATCGCGCTCGCCCTCTCCTTCATCGTGGAGGACGCGGGCTACTGCCCGCTCGTGGCCACGGATGGGATAGAAGCCCTTGAGCTGGCGCGATTGCGGCACCCGGCCCTGATCATCACTGACTTGATGATGCCGCGAATGACGGGCCGTGAGTTGATCGCGCGCGTGCTCGGGGGAGCTCTGGATGGCCACCGAGCGCCGATTGTTCTGCTGACGGCGGCTGACAGTACCTTCGCCGCGGACAGTGGCGCGGACGCGGTTCTGGCCAAGCCCTTTGAGATCACGGCGGTGGAGGGGGTCCTCCAGCGTTTCCTTGGATGACCGGCGCGATTGCAACCGCCAGGACGCCGCACCCAATCAACCTGATTCAGTTTTACGCCTCTGGATCTCCAGCCTCCAGGCGCTGGGCGGCGCGTGCGACGACGGCGAAGAGGTCGTCGAGCTGGAACGGCTTGGCGAGCAGGCCAGCGCCAATCATGGGGGCGAGCGCCGCGACTTCGGCGGTGACGACGCTCGGGCTCGCCGTGACCAGGGCGAAGGCATGGCGACGGGCGAGATCGCCATTGAGGCTGATCAGGCGCAGGAGAGCGAGGCCAGTCATGGTGGGCATCACCTGGTCCACCAGAGCGACCAGCGGCTGACGAGTGGCCCGCAGGATGCACAGGGCCTCGCGCCCGGTGCGGGCCTCGAGAACGGTGTATCCCTCGTCTTCGAGGGCCAACCGGATTGCCAGGCGGACGTCGTCGTCATCGTCGACGACGAGAACATGGGCCATCATTCGGCCTCGATTCCTCCTTCGCGGGACTGGGAGATGGTCAGTGCCATTGGGGGATGCAGGGGTCGTGCCAGCCCTGGGGTAGGCCCGAACGCCTCGGGTCCGCGTGACGCGCCCCCCTCGGAGAACGTCTCTCAGGTAGCGCCTCGCTCAGTTGAGCCACGACGAGATGGCCGCCCGCTTGCGCGCGCGCCACTGGTGAGCTATAGTGCTGGCAGGCGGTCACCGCCCACACGTGTGCGCGATTCAGACGCGCCCCAGTGCCCAGTGCGGCGCCATCGCACCGGTCCTCAACCGTCGTGCGACGCCCGCCGGCCCCCCACTGGGGGCGGGGGTCCCCCACTGGGGGC
>JANWHL010000025.1 GCA_025450405.1 Ktedonobacterales bacterium | reverse complement strand
GCCGCTTGCCGATGGCGCGCTGGTGCCCCAGGCGGTCGCGGCCGCGTGTGGGGTGGTCGAGCAGCCAGGGCGCCCGATCCTGGAGACGCTCGTCGAGGCGCTGGCCCCGCGGCGGAGGCTGCTCGTCTTCGACAACTGCGAGCATCTCCTGGATCACTGCGCGCCTTTCGCGAGGACACTGCTGGAACGGTGCCCTGACCTCACGATCCTGACGACCAGCCGTGAGTCGCTGGGCACCCCAGGCGAGACGATTGTGCCCGTCGCGCCGCTCCCGGTGCCGCCCGCTGGTTATCTGGACGACACGGCGGCGCTCACACGTTCAGATGCGATCGCGTTGTTCGCCGACCGCGCGCGGGCGGTGGCGCCAGCGTTCGCCGTATCGGACGCCAATGTCCGCGAGGTCGCGCGGGTCTGCCGCAAGCTGGATGGCATTCCCCTCGCGCTCGAATTGGCGGCCGCGCGGGTGCGGCTGTTGAGCGTCAGTCAGATTGCCGGGCGGTTGGATCAGACCTTTCAGGTCCTCGGTGGCGGTCAGCGCGCGGCACTGCCACGGCAGCAGACGCTTCGGGCGACGTTGGATTGGAGTTACGCGCTGCTCGTGCCGGATGAAGCCGCGCTCTTTCGATGCCTGGCGGTCTTCGCGGGCGATTTCGCGCTCGAAGCCGTAGAGGGTGTGTGCGGCGCGCGGGACGGCGCGCCTGTGGACGTGCTGGATGTGCTCGGGCGCCTGGTGGATAAATCGCTGGTCGTGACCCAGGAAGACGCCGGAGCGGTCCGGTATCGGCTGCTGGAGGTAGTCCGGCAGTACGCGCGCGAGAAGCTGGAAGCCGCGGGCGAGGAGGTGGGCATCCGCTCACGCCACGCGGACTATTACGCACACCTGGCACAGCGGGCCGGGATCGACTTCGATGCCAACGTGCGGCACCAGTGGCTCAACGTCGTGGAGCGCGAGCACGAGAACCTGCGCGCGGCCATCGGATGGTCGCTGGAGCACGGCGCGCCGGAGCAGGCTGGTGAGTTCGTGGCGTCGCTGTGGCGGTTCTGGCTCCTGCGGGGCTATCTGGCCGAGGGTCGCCGCTGGCTCGAGCTGGCGCTCGCCAGGCTGCCCGATGGGACGCTGGTCCGCGCGCGCGTGCTCCAGGGCCTGGCGATCCTCACCTTCCACCACCAAGGGTACGCCGCGTCGTCTCCGCTCCTCGAGGAGGCGCTGGCGCTCTACCAGGCGCTGAACGACCGCCCGGGGCTCGCCATCGCCCTGCTTGGCGTCGGCCTTCGCGCCCACAGCCACGGCGACTACGCGCGGGCGATGGACTATTTCGAGCGGAGTCTGCCGATTTGCTGGGAGACCGGGCGGGAGCACACGGTCATCCTCTGCCTGAACAGCATGGGATTCACCGCGCTGCACCTGGGCTATATCCCCCGCGCGCGGGCGCTCTGCACCGAGGCGCTCATGCGCGCGCGGGCGGCGGACGATCTGCCCGACACCGCGGGTGCCTTGACCAACCTCGGGATTGCGCTGCTCTTGAGCCAGGAGTACGGACCAGCCGAGGAACGGCTCGGGGAGAGCCTGAAGCTGCGCCGCGAAATCGCCGACGCGGGGGGGATGGCGCACACCCTGCGCTTTCTCGGTCGCGCCGCGCACGAGCAAGGCGACCCCGCCCGCGCGGAGGCCTATTACCTGGAGAGCTTCGCGCTGCGCGACGTGCTCGGCGAGGATGAGGGACTGGCCGAGGCGCTCGAAGGGTTGGCGGCGGTGGCGGCCGCGCGCGGCGACGCCGCGACGGCGACTCTGCGGCTGGGCACGGCGGAAACGCTGCGCGAGCGGGTGGGCACGCCGCTGCCGGCCATCGACCGCGAATTCTACGACCGGTGGCTGGCGCGGATCCACGAGCTGCTCGACGACCAGGCGTTCGCGGCGGCGTGGGCTGCGGGGCGCGACGTCACGCCGAAGGCCGCGCGCGACGCCGGCCCGGCCCTGGCGGCACCGCCCGCCGCGCCAGTGGCCATATCCATCGCCGCGAACGCGACTCCCGCGGTCCCACCCGCCGCACCCAGCGCCGCTCTCGTCGCCCCAGCCGACGAGCCGTCCGCCCCCTCGACGGCGGACCGTCCTCGACCCGCACTGACCGTCCTCGCGCTGGGCGAGGCGCGCGTGTACCGCGGCGACGAGCCGGTTGCCGCCTCGGAGTGGACGTACCGCCAGGCGCGCGAGCTGCTCTTCTATCTGCTCTGCCGCGACTCCGCCACCAAGGAACAGATCGGCCTGGCGCTCTGGCCGGATGCCGACCCGGCCCAGCTGCGCGCGCAACTGCATCCGGTGCTCCATCATCTGCGCCACGCGCTCGGCGGTCCCGAGTGGATCGTCTTCGAGCGTGGCCGCTACCAGTTCAATCGAACGCGGGACTATGCGTTTGACGTGGAGATTTTCGAGGGCTATGTGGAACGGGCCAAGCGTGCCCAACGCGACGACTCCGCCCAGGCGATCCGGCACCTGGAGCGGGCGCTCAAGCTCTATCGCGGCGACTTCCTGGCCGGCGAGCGGGAAAGCGAGTGGCTCGAGCGCAAGCGCGAGGAGTTGCGTGCGCGCCAGCGGGAAGCGTTCCTGCTGCTGGGGCATCTCCAGGTCGCGGCGGGGGCCCACGCGCGCGCGGCGGAGACCTATCGCCGGCTGCTAGCCATAGACCCGTACCAGGAGCGCGCCCACCGCGAGTTGATGCGCTGCCTGACACGCCTCGGTGAGCGGAGCCAGGCACTCCGCGCCTATGAAGATCTGGCGGACCTGCTCCGGCGCGAGCTGGGGGCGTCGCCCGCGCCCGAGACGGCTGCGCTCGCCGCGCGCGTGCGGCAAGGCGACTCTGTGTAACCGGTCGGTTGGTGCCACCAAATCCTCTCCCCTTGCCGTCCCGTGTGGGCTCAGGTCGCGCGCTGTCCGACATCTCCCCGTCCTCGCCCTCGGCGACCTCGGCGGTTGATTCCGCCGGTTCCCCTCCCCGCGTCGGGGAGGGGTTGGGGAGAGGTCCCTCCAGACTCCCAAATTGTCGGGCGCGCTGACGCTCGACATGATTACAAGCGCTTCTACCAGCGGATTCACGTGCGCGAACCCGCGCGGCGCTACCAGCGCCGCCCGCTACACTCAGTCCAGAAGCCGGTGCGAGACGCCCCACGGTGGGGCGCGAACGGGCGGCCAAGATCGAAGAGGAGCGAACCATGAGCACGGTTGAGACAGTGCGAGCGTTACTGGCGGCCATCGAGGCGGGGGAATGGGAGCGGGCGCGGAGCTATCTGACGGACGACTATAGCTTTGGCGGCGCGGTGCCCGAGCCCATCGGCCCGGATGCCTGGCTCGGGTTCCACAAGGCGCTCTCGGCGGCCATGCCGGATTTCTCGTTCAACGCGCGCGGGATCCACGAGGAGAACGGGAAGGTCGTTGGGCAGGTGGGGGTCACGGGGACGCAGACGCGTGAGCTCGTGCTACCGATTCCAGGTATGGCGCCGATCGCCCCGACGGGCAAGCGGGTGTCGCTGCCCACTGAAACGATCACCGTGACGATGCGTGGGGACAAACTCGCCAACCTCGACGTGAGCGAGGTCGCGGGCGGCGGAGTGCCGGGCCTGCTGACGCAATTGGGCGCGGCGTTGCCGGCGCACGTGTAGACCCACGTAGACCCGCGTGGGCGGGGACCCGTGATGCGCGCTGGATGCCAGGCATATGACCACGGTGACCTGGAATCCGGCGCCCTTCCCCACCTGATTCCGATGCGTGTGGCCGAGACTTCGGCACGTCCAGGAGGAGCGCGATCATGTCACAGAGTCAGAACGAGTACGCCGCGCTGTCGGAGCGCGCGAAGGTTGGCTATGAGCTGCCGAGTGGCGGGGGCGAGGCATTCTGGCTCCTCGGCATGCTCCAGATGATCAAGATCAGTGGGCATGACACCAGGGGTCAGTTCGGCATGATCGAGATCGTTGTCCCCGAGGGGCTTGGCTCGCCCTGGCACGTCCATCCCGACGAGAACGAGTGGTTCTATGTTCTCGATGGCGCGGTGACCTTCTACGTGGGCGACGCGCGCCTGGACCTGACCGCGGGCGGGTTCGCCTTCGGACCCATGCGCGTGCCCCATACGTTCATCGGCACGTCCGCCGAACCGGCCCGGGCCCTGGTTGGCTTGCAACCCGTCATGTTCGAGGGCTTCCTCCGTGAGGTCGGCCAGCCCGCCCCCGAGCGCGTGTTGCCGCCGCCGTTCGGCCGCCAAACCGACGCGAAGGGCCGGACCGTCCTCGACGGCCGGCAGATCCCGCGGGAACAGCTCGCGGCCATCGGGGCCAAGCACGGCCTGGTGATCCTCGGCCCACCGGGGCCGCCCCCCGGACGCTAGCCCGCGCAGTGCCTTGGCCCTTGATCACCCGGCTCGACACAACCGCGGCGGCTTACTCCAGTGGTGAGCCGCCGCTTCGCGCGGAAGTCCCTCTCTATCCTCTCTATCCTCTCTGTGCTCTCTGTGGTTAGATCTTCCGTCGCCCCTTGCCCGCCGCCTCACCTTCCTCAGCCGCGCGCGCCGCCGCGGCGTACTCGCGTGCGAAGTCCTGATACCGCCCGACGCCCCGCGCCGCCCGCTCGCGTTCAGCCTCCGTGACTGGGCGCACGGCGCGCGCGGGGATGCCCATGGCCAGCATGCCCGGCTCGATGCGCCGCCCCTCGGGGACCACCGCGCCCGCCGCGATGATCGCCCCCGCGCCGACCTCCGCGTGCGAGAGTACGGTGGCGCGCATGCCCACCAGCACGCCATCGCCCAGCCGCGCCCCGTGAATGATCGCGCCGTGCCCCAGCGTGCCGCCGGCCCCGATGGCGCACGGCGCGCCCGTGTCAACGTGGATCACGCAGTTGTCTTGCACATTGGTGTCGCGCCCGATAGTGACTGGCGCCTCGTCGCCGCGGATGACCGCGCCGAACCACACGCTGGCCCCCTCCTCGATGGTCACGTCGCCCACGATCACCGCCGTCGGTGCGACGAACACACCCGGCGCGATCTTCGGCCACGTGCCCTGGTATGGCAGAATCGGCATCGGTTTCCTCCCTCCTGGCGCCGCGGGGTTGGGCTCTGGATGGTCAGCGCGGTGCGCACCAGGCATCCCATAGCGCGCGCACCACGCGGGCGACGGCGGTGGCGGCTGCCGGCATGTCGTCCTGCTCCGCCGTCAGCACACAGTAGGCGCACTCCCCGCCGGGTCCGCTCAGGATGCCCGCGCTGTTGATGATGCCCGGCAGCGTGCCCGGTTTGTTCGCCACGCCAGCATCTGGTGGCAGCCCGAGCGTCACCGCGTCGTTCAGCGGATCGGCCACCAGCCATCCACGCACACGCGAGGCCAGCGGCACCGCGCCGCGCGCCAGCAGCGCCATCAGGGCCGCCATGTCGCCCGCCGTCGTGACATTCTCGCGCCCAGCCGCGCGGGCGGCGAAGTCCATGAAGCGCCGCGCCAGCCGAGTTCTCCCGAAGCCCAGTCGCGCCATGGTTTCGTTGACCTCGCCCATCCCCACCTGGTCCAGCAGGACGTTCGCCGCCGTGTTGTCGCTCACGCCGAGCATGAGCGCGGCGAGGTCGCCAAGCGTGGGGAGCCAGAAGGCATTCGGCGCGCCCGGTTCGTCGCTGGCCGCCAGCGCATCCAGCACGCCGCCCCCGCCAACCAGAGCAATGCCCGCCAGATCGATGCGCTCATCCAGACTGAACGCGCCGAGGTCCACTCGGCGTGCCAGCTCCACGGCGATGGGCACCTTGGCCAGGCTGGCCGCCGCGAGCTCCTCGCTCGCGCGGAGCGCCAGCTCGCGCTCGTCTGACATGGCTGCCGCGCCCGCTATCCCGGGCGGATGTCCCAGGGCGCGGGCCGCCGCCGCCGTGCGGCCACCGAGCGGCGCCAATAGCGCCTCCACGCGCGCCGCGAGCGGGTCGGTCCCGGCCGCCGTGCTCGCGGGATCTCCATCGTCCAGGGCCGTCATGCTGGCTCTCCCCGCTCCGGTGCTGGACCGCGCGCCCACTCTGGCATCGGGCGTCGCGCCCCGGCGTACATGCTTGCGAGGCGCGGGCTGTAGTCCGGCTCGCCTGGATCCAGCGCGTCGATGACCACCCTTCCGGCGCCCATGCGCGCGTTCAGCACACGTGACCCGCCGAGCGAGAGCCCCACATGATCGATTTCGCCCTGCTCCGCGAAGAAGATCAGGTCTCCCGGCTGAGGGTCGCCCCGTTCCACGACGTAGCTCACCGCCGCGAACTGCTGGTCGGCGTCGCGCGGCAGGGCACAGCCCGCCTGGCGGTAGCAGAGCTGGGCCAGGCCGCTGCAGTCGATGCCGCGCGGCGAGGTGCCCCCCCAAACGTAGGGGGTGCCGATCAGCTCGTGGGCCAGCTGGAGCGCCGTGGGGGGGCCGCTGGGCGGAAAGGGCCGCGCGCGATCGCGCACCGCCACATCCGCGCGCCGCACCCAGCCCGTGTGACCACCAGGCAGCCGCACCTCCAGACGGTCGGCGTCGGACGCATCCTCGTGCCTCAGGGGCAGCACGGCTGTGATCGGCGCGGCGAGAAGTTGTCGCGCGTCTTGCGATCCGGCGAAGACCGGCGCCATATGCGCGGTGATCACCACCACCCACGGTGATGCCTGGCGCGCGGTCGCTTTGAGCTCCGCGCTCCGCACCCATCCCTCGTAATCCGGCAGCCGCACCCGGGTCCAGCCGTCGCGCTCATCTCCGGCCGCGGCCTCCGTCCACAGCCGCGCCTGTGTCACCAGTTCGGAGGCGGCATCCGGCTCATGGCGCACGTCGGCGAGCCCAACGGCGATGGCCAGACGGCGCGCCCTGCCCGACGCGCCTCGTCGCTCCCGCGCGTCGGCTGGCGTGTCACTGGCGTCCGGCGCGCGGTCCTCGGACCGAGAGAGGGTCCCCATGCGCAATCCACACCTCCTCGGCGTACTTCACCGCCATGGGTCTGGGCCACATCACCCCGGCCGCGCACACTCCCACCGAGCCGCCGGAGCGACGTCAGGAGCGTTGCGTGGGGCATAGCTTGGAGCAGAGTTCGGACCATGGCTCGGAGCATCGCTCGGAGCATAGCATAGCATTCGCGTACTCGTCGCGACTTCGGGACCGCGCACCACTCGGCACCACTCGAACCGGCATGCGACTTGCTCTCTCTCTACCGCTGTCGGCAAGCTCTGGCACGCGCCCATCATCCAGGCGAGCGGACGTCCGACTGGCAAGGTGGTGGAGCATGCGCGTCTGGCCGACCGAGCGCCCCGCGCCCGCGACTCCGCGGATCCGCAACGCCACGATCTCTGCCCCGCGCCGGGCTGGTGTGTCCGCGCTCGCGCTGGGGATACCCACTCCGGAACGGGACCGGTGGATGCCGGACGGGAGTGACGGGCCTCGTGGCCAGGCCCGTGGTGGACCGCGCGCCACCCTCCACGCGCTCACGCGGTGGGTCTCACCGCGCGCCGCCGGTGATCGCGTCCCGCGGTCAGGCTGGGCGCGGGGCGCGATCGGGTCTCCAGCCCCGCTGGGGATCTGGCTGGCTCCGGTGCTCGACGCGCTGGACGAAGGCGTGCTGCTGACCGATGTCAGCGGCGAAGTCGTCTTCGCCAACGCCGCGGTGCGACGGCTCTGCGCGCCCGCGGGCGCCGAGCTGTCCGCCGAGCGTCTTCCAGCACCGGAGGTCGCGCGCCGCCTGGCGCGCGTGCTCCGTCCGGTCGATCCGCGGGAGCCGCACGCCGGCCCGCGTGCGGCCTTCGCCGCGGCATCCACGGTCCTGCGCCAGGTGGGGCCACCGCATCGGGTGTTCGAGCGCACCGAGGTGGTCCAGCCGGCGGCGGATGGCGGTGTGCTGGGCATCGCCGCGATCTATCGGGACATCACGGACCGCCGCACCGAGCGTGTGCGCAACGACCGGTTCCTCACGAGCGTGGCCCATGAGCTCCGCACCCCACTTGCCTGCATCACCGGGCACGCCGGGCTGCTCGATCAGCGTCTGCCTGGGTTGGCGGCCGGACAGCCCGACGAGGCGGCGGCGCGGCGGGCGCACGATTCCACCAGCCGCTCGCTGCGCGCCATTCGCCGCCAGGTCGCTCGCATGGATCGCCTGCTCGGCGATGTCCTCGACACCGCCCAGCTCGAACGCGGGACGCTCGCGCTGCAGGTGGAAGAGATGGATGTCGTCAGCCTGGTCCGGACACTCGTCGACGATGTGGCGGAGATGGCCCCCAAACACCGCGTCGATCTCGACCTGCCCCCCGTGCTGGTGGCGCGGTGTGACGCGACACGCGTAGAGCACATCATCTACAATCTGCTGAGCAACGCCACACGGTTCAGCCCCGCTGGCGGCGTGATCCGCGTGACGCTCGCCACCGATGGCGGTCTCAGCGCCTCCGCCGCGCCCGGCCGTTTCCTCGTCCTGACGATTGGCGATGATGGGCCCGGGATTCCGCCGGAGGCGTCGGAGCGGATCTTTGAGCGCTACGCCAGCCACGACACCGCCGTCGCGCGCGAGGTCCCCGGCCTGGGCATCCGGCTGGCCATCAGCCGGGCGCTGGCCGAGCGCCACGGCGGAACGCTGCGCGTGCTCGCCGCCGGCCCGGAGCACGCCGGCGGCACCTTCGAGCTCCGGCTGCCCCTCGCCTGAGCGCCGGCATCCCCGTCCCCGCTCCCCGGCCATGGATGGCCGAACCCCTCCGCGCCCGTTCGCGCGATGGGCCGGTGCTGCCCGCTCGCGTGTCGATCCACCAACCGGCCTAACCCGAATATACCATCCTACCGGGGTTACAGGCGCGGCCCTCAATCGTCGCAATTGAGTGACCGACTAGAGGATACCCGATCCGGCCGCTCAATGGCCGGCCCCGGCGTACCAGACGCCCATGAAGGGCGGCGCACGATCCTGGGGACGAGGTCGGGGGGAGCGTGCCATGCGCGACATCATCATGGTCGTGGACGACGAGTCCGACATCGTGAACTTCATCACCGGTTTCCTGGAAGACGAAGGCTACGCCGTCGCCGCGTTTTCGGATGGCTTCGCCGCCCTCGATTACGCCCGGCTTCAGCCGCCCGCCCTGGCGTTGGTCGATCTGCTCATGCCGCTGATGAACGGCCGCGAGCTGATCTACCGGCTGCGCACCGAGGTCGGAGCGCATTTGCCCATCATCTTGATGAGCGCCTCCACCAGCCTCGCGAACGCCAGGAATCTCCCCATCCAGGATTACATCAGCAAGCCTTTCGACCTCGCGGAATTGCTGGATCGAATCGAGGCCCACGTCGGGGTGGCGGCGCGCATGCGCGTCCCCGGCCGCCCCGCTCTGTAGCGCCAGTAGGGCGGCGCCGTCGAGCGAGCGCTGAAGCGAGTACCACGCGCGCCACCGTCGCGCGGCGGCCGCTGGCACGCCTCGAGCCCGCGGCTGACGGACACCGCTCCGAGTCCAGCCAGGGCAGGGAATGTCTGAACGGGTGATGACAAGGAGATGACAAGGGCCAGGCGGCCAATTGGCCGCCTGGCCCTCGCTGTGTGTCCGGGACGGGGCACCCCGTTCCCACCCTCGCGCGCACTGTCCGGTTAGTGCTGGTGGTACGCTCTACCCGCTACCCCTGTACACGCTGTGCGGTACCCGCTACACGGTACGGGTTGGGGGATCGGTTAAATAGACCGATGCGGAACACATCCGCGTGTGGCCGGTTTACTCCCCGGCCGGAGGCACTCCCGACCAAAGCATTGCGCGCTACCGACTCGCCCCGGCGTGGTCGCGTTCCTGAGAGATGGGGCGCTCGCTGAGCGCCCCATCTCTCAGTCTCCGCCTACGCGTCCACCGACTCCATAAGCTCGGTCGCCCAGTTGGCGGCCTGGATGCGCACGTCCAGCTCGCGGATGCGCTGGGCCAGCTCGTCCAGCTCGCGGCGCAGCGGGGCGACGTCGATCGTCACGACCGTGCGCAGCTCGCTCCGGCTGTAGCGGCCCCCCATCCGGCTGGTGGCCGCGTCGGCCAGGCTGTCCAGCGCCGCGAAGCGCTTATTCAGCATGTCGCGGTCGGTGATGGCCTCGGCGATCATCTGGCCGTCCTCCAGCCGAGTGGCGACGTTGGTGCGGTTGATCGCCTTGATGAGCGCGCCCAGCCGCTCCACGCGCTGCTCCAGCTGCGCCCGCAGCTCCTCTGGCCGCTCGGAGGGAGTGTCGCCCTCCTGCACCAGCGCGTTGGCGCGCATGCGGCCGGTCAGGTCGTTGATCTGCTCCTGGAGCGCCTTGCGCTCCGCCAGGGCCTCTGCCAGCTTCATGGTCTCTGGCCTCCCTTCCATCTCCGGTCCACCTCGTTGCGTCCGGTCCAGCTCGGTCCGGTCAAACTCGTTACGTCCGGCCGGCGACGGACATTATAGTCAGTACTTTGCGCTTTGTCAAGTACCATGCCCCACGATGTCCCGCACGCTCACGCTGGGAGCGACTCTGGAAGTGCTGCCTCGAAGGTCGCGATCTCCTCCTGGCCCACCAGCACGGCCAACTCCAGGTCGAACGCGCGCGCCTCGCCCGGCTCGATGAACTCCAGCGTGCCGTCTTGGGCGGCGGCCGCCACCCCTTCGGCGCGGTTGTTGGCGGGCTCGGTGCCCAGCACGTAGTCGCCAGTGCCGAGCTGCTTCCACTCGATCAAGTTCCAGAGCTGGTCGCGCCGCCAGCTCACGCTCAGGCCCAGCCCGCGCCCGAACGGCAGCTCCAGCGCCTCGTTGACCACGGCGATGCGTGCCCAACCGGCGGCGTCCGCTCGCACATCGTGGAAGTACACCTGTTCGGCGAAGCCGGCCTGGGGCGGTGCCATGCGCGCGTGATCGGCCAGCCCCTCCGTCGCGCCGGCGTCGCGTGCCGCCACCGCGCGGTCGGGGGCGATGAGGCGTGACTCCGCGGCCAGCAGCGGGAATCCGGCATTGATGTGGAAGAGGATCATCAGGGGAACGCGCTGGTCGCCGCGATTCTCCACCCGGTTGTGGATCTGGATGGAACGGCCGCCCAGCCGCGTGGTCATCCGGCGGATGAGCCGGAGGTCCTCGTTGAAGACGTGGGTCTCGCGCATCACGCCGCTGATGTGGAGCTCATACTCGTCGTCCAGCCACTCCCCACCGGCGCTCACGTCCTCGGCGGGCGTATTGCCGATGCGCCCGTGCAGCCCGTGGCGCTCGCCCGCGTAGTCGCAGGCCGGACCGGCATTCCGCAGGCCGCATGTGGTCAGCAGGCCCCCGAAGAACGAGCGGAGCCACTGGTCGCCCTCCGGCTCGTAGTAGGCCGGCGCGACCAGGCCGTTGCGCGAGATCCATGCGAGCGGCACGCCGCGGTAGGCGCAGTGGGCGATATCCAGGCAGCGCGACGGCAGCACCGTGAAGCGCAGCCCGTCTCCAGCATCCACCTCCAGCGCGGCCATGCCGTCGCCGCGACCGCCCGCCAGCCGAACCGGCTGGATCCGCGCGACTTGCGCCAGATCGCCCACGTGCCGGAGCAGATTCGCCCGGGTCCACTCGCGACCATAGAGATGTGCCATGCGCCGAGTCCTCCTCGGGCGCGCGTTCATGATCACCAGCGTGCCGGTCCACTGGGGTTCCAGGCGCGCCCCACCGCGGGGGGTCTGGCACCATCCGTGCCCGTCGCCCGTCGCCGTGCGCACGGTCCCGACTCAGGCGGAACTCGACTCTGGTGGGGCCAGGCTCGCTGGCGGAGCGCGAGGGGTTGGGGCCGGGGCGCTAGCGCTGGCCCGAAGGGGGTGGGCCGCCGCGCGGGTCGCGCTGCCCATAGGCTCCGCCGGGTCCCGGGGGACCGCTATATGGACCGCCCCGCACCCCACGCGGATCGCCACGCGGATCGCCTCGTGGGGGGCCGGCCCGCGCTCCGGCGCGTGGGTCACCCCAGCGCGGGTCACCCGGTCGTACGCCCGCGCGGGGCACGCCCTGGGGAACGCGCCGCGCGCGCCGCAGCTCCAGGGCCGCCGCCCGCTGGCGCTCCAGGGCTTTCTGCTGGCGTTGCGTGCGCAACGCGTAGAAGCCGCCGACGCCGATCAGCAGGACCAGCGCTACCGCGCCACCGATGAGCAGCCACGACTGGCCGATGCGTCCATTGCCCGCAAGACCGCCTTCCGCCGCGCTGATCGTCACCAGCAGGGTGGCCTCGGCCGGGATGTTCTGCTGATCCACCGCCTGGACGACCACCTGGAACTGGCCGGGGCGCGCGAAGGTGTGGGTCACGGCGTCCGCCTGGGTCGTCGCCGCCGGTGTGCCGTCCCCGAAGTCCCAGACGTACTGCGTGATCTGGTCGCCATCCGGCTGGATGGCGGGCTGGCTGCGCGAGGCGTCGAAGTCGATGGGCTGGCCGGCGGCGGCGCTGGTGGCGCTGGCGCTCAGGCTGGCGGTGGGGATCTGTTGCGCGTTGGGCACGATGCCGATGTTAGTGGTCGCCACCGAGCGCGCGCCCTGGGCGTCGGTTACGATCAGCGCGACGAAGCCCCAGCCAGGCGCCTGGAAGGTGTGGGTGACGTGCTGGCCGGTCGCCGTGGTGTTGTCGTTGAAGTTCCAGAGATATTTCAGGGTCGCGGGTCCCGCCACCGGCGCGTGGGAGCCGACCGCGTCAAAGGTGATGTTCTGGCCCACGACGATGGCCGTGCGGTTGGCCACGATGCGCGCCCCCGGCGGATTGGGGATTGCCGCGCCGATGATCTGGATCTGCGCGCTGTCCAGATCGGTCCAGGGATCGACACCGGGACCCGCCGTGGTGTCGTAGATCTGCAGATGGACGTCGTAGGTTCCTGGCCGCGCGTAGGTGTGGGCGGGGGCGACCGCGGTGCTGGCCTGAGTGCCATCGCCGAAGGTCCAGCGGATACGCAGCTGGCCGAGCGACGGCGGATTGGGCATGCGCGAGAGGTCTTCGGCGAAGGTGATGGACTGGCCCGCTACGTACTGGAGCGCGAAGTCGCCGATGGGGTGTGTGGTGCTCACACCCACCGGGACCGGATACGCCAGCGCGGGCGCGCTGTTCGCCAGCATGGTGGCGGTGTTCCCCAGGCCGCACGCCCACACGCTCCTGGTGCCCCACGGGCTGGCCGCCGGCAGCAACGCCAGCAGGCTCAGCGCCAGGCCCAGGACCAGCGCGGCCAGCGCCGGCCGCGCCAGCGCCAGTGCGCGCCGGCCCACGCCCGTGGCCGCGCGTGGGCCACCCCGGCCATCCGCGAGTGTCATTGTCCTACTCCCTCGCGTCGCCAATCACCCCAGCGTGCGCGACAGACCCGCGCTTCCGCTGGCCATCCGGGTCTCCATCTCGTTCCTGGACCATTATGCCAGAGCGGCGCGCGCCTGTCGAACCGTCTAGGACACGCGGGGTGGCGCGTCGCCTACGCCAGCGCCAACGCAGTCTCACACGCAAGAGGGCCGGGAGCAGACGCCCCCGGCCCCCACACTACGCGACCACGCCTCATCCCGGCGCGTTACCACCGCGCTCGGCCTTCCGCATCTTGTGCCATTGGTCCACCATCTTCTGCGCCGTTGCTTCATCGCCGTTGAGCTTCTGGGCAAGGCGGGTGGTGATCTCCTTGCGCGGCAGCGACTTTTTCCCGCTCGGGTTCAGCTCGCGCAGCACCTCGGTCATCAGGGCCTCGCCGCGCGGTGAGAGTCCCTCGGTCATCCCCCGCGCGAGGACGTTATTGTCGCCGGGCCGTCGGATGGCCGCGCGCGGGCCGGTGGTGCCGGTCATGGCGTCGGCCTGCTCGAAGAACGCCGGGATGATGCCGCCGCCGGGTGTCGGCGGCCGGCGGCCCAGCGTGTACGCGTCGGCCCGTGGTGGCCCCTCCACGGTGTCCGCGTCCGAGAGCAGTGGCGGCTGCGACGCCCCCGCGCGGGCGCCATTCACGGGGGCCGCGTGCGCCGCCGGGCCAGCCGGAGCCGCCCGGTTCATAAACACCGCGTTGCCGCGCCCGCCGGCCGCGAGGTCGCGTGCCGGGTTGGGCTTGAACGATGGAAGCGCCAGCACGTTGGCGGGCTCCTGGATGTCGTCTGAGATGGTCTCGACCGTGCCAGTGTTCTCCGCCGGATCGCCCTCGGCCACTGGCATCTCTGGATTCGTCCCGCGGCGGAAGAACCCCGCCGCCTGCTCGCGTGCCGCCGCCGCCGTCTTGGCCATGCCGCGGAGTTGCGCCTCGCGGATGGTGGCGTTGGCCTCCGCGCGCAGCTGCTTCAGCTCGGCCTCCTGCTGGAGCCGGAGCAGGCGCTCCTCGTGCGATTCGCGGATCTGCCGCAGGCTGCGTCCGGTTTGTGTCGGCTGGACGATGGCCCAGAACAGGCCCCAGAACGGCGGTGCGATCGCCACGAGCACCATCGTCAGGCTGATCTTGCTATCGTGCAATTGCGGGAACGTTTGATACACCCAGGTGTCGGTGGGAAATGCCTGGAAGTGCGTGCTGCGGAAGGCCAGACTGTTCCACGTCGTGATCGCGGTCGCCACCACCACGCCCACCCCGCAGAAGATCGCTTGCATATGATGCCCCTGGCCCCAGTGCCACGGTGCCAGCATCGAGAGGAGATAGGCCATGCCGACGATCCCGATCGCCATGAAGGCCCAGAGCGCGATCTCACCAACCTGGAGGGCCAGATTCGCCTTGGGGACGACCGCGCCATCCGAGTACACGAAGTAGTTGAAGATGGCATCCGGGATGTAAAGGATGACGGGGAAGATGAAGTAGACCTTGACCAGCCACCCCGGAAGGGGCAGTGTCTTGTCCGGCTCAATGGCCATCGTGGCCGAGCCGCCATTTGCCGCACTCACGCCATTCTGAGTCACTGGTTTGTTGGCCGACCGTGCCCCAGCAGGGGCCGGCGCCACATCCACGCGTGCCATCCCGGAACCTCCCCGCGCGCGGACCGGTGCGGCGACACACGCCTCGCGATAATGCCGGTCCCATACCACTGCGCGCATCAACGATTACGCCGCGCCGATTGGCTCAAAAAACGTGGAAAGCAACAGCGCCAACCAGAGCGCGAGCCACAATAGTATGCCTCAACCTCAACCGCTACGCAAGGGGGCGTCTTGTGTTATAGGACAATTGGACTACGCAGTTAGCTCGGTTATCCACATAAGATGCGCGTGAGGGGACATTGACCGTCTGGGGAACGTATCTTGCGACCGTTTTTGAACACCCGCCAGGCCCTCGCGTGCGCTTATGGGGAGACTGGCCCCTTCGCCCACCGGGTTATCGCATACCCCGTTGCGCGTGCGGCTCTCCCGGTGACACCACGCTCCGAAAAATAGGAGGAAGCTCCCCATGATCCAGGATGATCGCCCTGGCACCGAACCGGCCGACTTCGACGAGGTGCCCGAATCCGAGCTGGACGCGGGCATCGCGCGCGACGCCGCGGCACCTGGCGCTCCGCTCGGGCCGCCGCTCGATCACATCCAGATCGGCGCGGATGTGTTTGCCGCGGACGGGGTCAACGTGGCCGTCGTCGAGGGCATTGGGCGCGACATGCTCACCCTGCGCGCGGGCCAGCCGGGCCGCCCCATTGACATCGCCCCGGACGAGCTCGCCAGCGTCAGCGCCGATGGGCGGCGCGTGGACCTGCGCATGACCAGCCAGCAGATGGAGCGATTCGCCGGTGCAGACCAGCCGGGCTACGCCCGGCTGCTTGGTCAGTCCGGGCAGATTGGAGGCGACCTGCGGCGCGAGCGCCAGGAACACTCCGATCAGGAACACTCCGATGACGCCGGCGGTGAGTCCACGGAGAGCGGCGAGCCCCACACGCCCTGACCGACCGCCTGGCATCCGATCCGGCCCCCTGCGTGCCGTGGAAGCTCGCCGATCCATCTGATATGATGAATCGAAGGCCACCGCTGGCACGATCCCGGCAGCCACCGGGACGGATGCCGGCGAGCCGGGCGCGACGGCGAGTAAAGTGAGGGCGTGAGATGGGGCAATGGACCAGCGACGGCGAGCACATCTGGCTGCGGCAATCCGTCCGCTTCACCGTGGGCGACCAGGAGCGCACCCTGGAGATCGCCGTCCCCATCCGGCCGGGCGCGGACGCGGATGAGGTCGAGCGGCTGCTGGCCGAAGCGGGCGCGGGGATGGATCGCCTCACCACGCATCTGGATGCGCGAGTGGCTACGGTCCGCGCCGGACCCCAGGCCGCCGCGAGCGGCGGCCCTGTCGTTGTGCCAGCGCCAGTCGCTCCAGGACCGGTCACACCCGCCCCCATCGTCCAGGCCCCATCCGCGCCAACGCCATCCGCGCCAACGCCATCCGCGCCGGCACACGATGTCCCGGAGCGCGAGCGCGTCGTGGCCGAGCGGCGGCCGAACGTTGAGCCGGAGTCGCCACCCGCCTCCACGCGGCGACCTCCGGAGCGCCCGGAGCGCGCGGAGACCGAGTATGCGCGGGCCGAGCACCCAGAACCGGAACCCACGCTTTCGGAGCCCAAGCCTGCGGAGGTCACGCGATCGGCGCGCACCCCGCCGCCATCCCAGCGCCCCGCGGCATCCGCCCCAGCGGCATCCGCCCCCGAGCACACCGCGGCGCTGGCCCCCATCGATCGCCGCCAATTCCTCGCGGAGACGCAGGGCCTCGGCCTCAATCCCCGCCAGGTGATGGACCAGCTCGGCGTGCGCTCCCTCGATGGGCTCAACTACGCTGAGGCGCTCGAGACCCTGCGGCGCCAGCACCTGCGCGCCGAGTCTGGCGCCGCCGAGTCTAGCTCAACCGCGTTCGGATCTAGCGGGAACGGTTCCTCAGGCGCCGTGCCCGCGCGCGCCCACGCGCCCACGGCCTCCACGCCCGAGCGCCGCGCCCCCGCGGCCTCGTCGGCGCCGCCATCACCCGCCCGCGCCACCGGAGCCACCGAGGCGCGCCCGCCCGCTTCCCCGCCGTCCGCGCCATCCTCCGCGGCCCCACCGCGCACGAGCACCGCCTACTTCGACGAGGAAGATGACCTGGAGCTCACGCCGGGGATGGAAGACGAGCTGGACGAGGATTTCGCGCTGGGCGAGAACGACGAGGCTGGCCCTGGCGTCGACGACTATGGCGACGACGGCGAGGATGAAGACGAGGGAATCGAGACCATCGACCTGGACGAGTTGGCGCGTGACGATCCGCGCGGGCCTGGTGGTGTGGCTGTGACGGACGCTCGGGACGGCCAGGACGGCCAGGAGGAGCTCGACGACGTCCCTGATTTCGCCGCCGGGCCAGCAGTCCCGCGCGCGGGCGCTGGCTCCAATGAGGGGCGCGGCGCCGATCATGTGGCGCTGGCGGCCGGCGGGCTCGACGCCCTGCGCCGGCGCGGCCGTGCCCGCGAGCTGGTCGAGCGCTTCCGGGCGGTGTCCAAGACCGGCACCCCGCAGGAGCGGCAGTTGTCCAGCTACAACCACGCTGTCGCCGGTCAGATTGGCGCCGAGGATGCCGCCTTCCTCACCCGGGCGCTCTTCCGCACGACGCCTGAGCGCACCAGCCGTGACCAGCTCCAGGAGCTCATCAGCTGGAGCAAAGAGGACGCCTTCGCCGACGAGGCGGCCGACGTGCTCGCCTTGCTGCGCGCGGCCCGCCCCACCGACGCGGCCGCACCCGAGGCGTCCGCACCCGAGGCGTCCGCACTCGAGGCGCAATCGTCCGAGACCCGGCCACCCGAGGCGCGCCCGCCGGAAGCCCGCGCTGGCGAGGCCCGATCGGCGCGCTCCAGCCGCATCGCGCCCGCCGTGCCGGGCACGGCGCGGCCCCGCGGCCAGCCGCGCGAGGGGAGATCCTGATGCGCGTCGTCGGCGGCACGGCCAGAGGCCGGCGCCTCAAGGCCCCGATGAACGACGATACGCGTCCCATCATGGACCGCGTCCGCACCGCGCTGTTCGACATCCTGTCGTGGCGCGTAGAGGACACACGTTTCCTTGACCTCTTCGCGGGCACGGGCAGCGTTGGCATCGAGGCGCTCAGCCGCGGCGCGGCGCGCGCCACCTTTGTGGAGCTGAGCCCGGTCGTGCTCAAGGTCGTCCGCGAAAACCTCACGTCCACCGGTCTGGCTGACCGCGCCGAGACCATCCACGCTGACGCCTTCGCGTTCTTGCGGACGGCGCGCGCCCAGGGCCGGGAGTACGACATCGTGTACGTCGCGCCGCCGCAATACCAGGGGCTGGCCGCCCGCGCCGTGGCGGACCTCGACGCCGCGCCGTTGACGGTGCCGGGCGGTCTCGTCATCGCTCAGGTGCATCCCCGCGAGCGCGCCGACCTCGATGATCTCGCGCTCGGTGTTCTGCGGCGCTACGACGAGCGCCGCTATGGCAGCACACTCCTCGTCTTCTACGCGCACCACGCCCCCGAGGAGGGGATTGATCATGGGACCGAATAAGTTTTCGTTCGTGGATGAGGGCGAGGCCCTACGCCAGCTCGGTGTGGACCACGATACCCTGCTCTCGCTGGTCGGCGAGGGGCGGCTGCGCGCCTACCGCGGTGTCGGCAAGGGGCACTTCTTCAAGATGGCCGACCTGGCGGCGCTCGCCGCGGCGCTCCACCCGTCCGCGGCGGAGGCGTCCGCCACGGGTGAGGAACACGACGAGGCCGAGTCCGTGCCGGCGGAGGGCTCCGGGCCCACACGCCGCCAGCACGACCCCGCCTATAAAGTGCATCTCCGGCTGGTGGCAGACCTCAAGTGGTACGACCTCAGCGATGACGATCTCCAGACGTGGGTGCGCGAGCTCCATCCCGAGGGCTACCCCCGCCAGCGCACCAACATCACCAAGGTCATCGCCCGACTGGAACGTCTCCTCGCCCTGATGGACGACGCCGCGACGGGCTGGCGCAACCTGCCCCCGGGGGGCGCGGCCAAGTCGTAGCGGCCTATGGCCTTCCGGTCAGGCACCCGAGCGCTATCTCGGAAGGCCGCGCGTCGCGCCGGTGGAATGCTAACGGTACGTAGAGGGCGAAGGAGGTACCCAGTGGCACAAAACACCATCGCTCCATGAGCGGAACTGGTCCCCGGTCGCGGCCAGCACATGACCGCGGATGACCTGTTAGTCGCGCCGAAAGATGCCTGGCGGTACGAGCTGGTCGAGGGGAGGTAGATCTGGATGCCGCCAACGGGTCTGGAACATCTGGACATCATGGAGATCCTTCTCGACGCCCTAAAAGCCCATGTCAAATCAGCCGCGACTGGGCGCGTTACCCTCCCTGATACCGGGTTCAGGCTTCCCTTGTCCTTGAGTGACGACACCGTGCTCTCGCCAGACATAGCCTTCATTGGCAGCGAGACACTGCGGCAGCTACCGCCGCCGGGGACGCCAGGCTACAAGCGATACCTCGCTGTCGCGCCCGACCTGGCCGTTGAGGTCGCCTCTCCGGGCCAGCACCACCCCGAAATGGCGGACAAGGCGCGTTTCTACCCGCAAGCTGGCGTGCGGCTTATCTGGGTGATCTGGCCCGCATCCAGGCAGGTGGATGCGTGGCGCGCGAATGCCGACCACCCCAAGATACTTGGGGTGGCCGACATGCTGATCGGGCTCGACGTCGTGCCCGGCTTCACCTTGCCGGTCGGCCGGCTCTTCGCCTGATGCGCCATCAGATCCTCTACGCCGTCACGATAATCGTGGCGTGCATGTAGCTATGGAACGTGCAGTGGTAGGCGAACGTTCCCGCCTGAATGAACTTGAAGCTGTACGTCCCCGAGCCGGGATTGATGACGCTCGAATCCCATTGCACCGTGGAGCCTGTGTCGCTGGTGGATGTGTGGGGGACCTGCGTCTTGTTCGTCCAGGTCACGGTCGTGCCCACTTTGATGGTGAGTGTACTCGGATTGAATTTGAAGGTGCCGATGCCCCCGCCGATGCTTACGTCGGCCGTGGCGCCGCCCGACCCACTCGTCGCCGTCGGCCCGGCGGGCGCGGTGGTCGCCGTCGGCGCCGCGGGCCCGGTCGTCTGGGTGCCGGTACTCGCCGTTCCGCAGCCCGCGGCCATCACCGCGAGCGCCAGTGACACCCCGAGCAGACCAGTTCGCCACCATCCCGCGTGTGTGACTATGCGCATGTCTTCTCTCCTTGTGCCGTCCTTCGCAACGGCCTTTCCAAATTGCCATCCGGGTTGGCTGCCATTCAGGAGTCGATGTGGCATCCGGCGTCAGCCAGTGGGCGGCGATGTCGGAGGCGGAAATGCCGCTCTGCCGCCACTTGTACCCTGGCGCGTGCTTGATGCGGCAGCGGGCCGCGCATCTCATCCTGGAGGCCAGTACGGGCCGGGGTTACGCGCCGGGGTGGTGCCTCCGCGCGTTGCGGCCCATGACGCTCATCGGCCATTCCTCATGGGGGCCGCGGCACGTAACGTATATTACAACTCACTATGCGCCACGCCAAGCATTCGTCGCGGCGCCACTTCGAGAGGAGCGGTTGGATGCTGATTCCACGCCTCCAGGCCGCGGTGCGCGACTTCCAGGAAGTCATGGAGCGCATCGAAGCGTACCCCGCCGAGCGCCAGGAAGCGTTGGCCGAGCGGTTCGAAGCGCTGGTAGACGAACTTCACTGGGGCGCGCAGTTCGCCGATCCGCGCTCCGAAGCATTGTTCGAGCGCCTGGCCGCGGAAGCGCGCTTGGCATTGTCGCGCGCCGCCAGCTCATCCGCCCGTTGAATTTCCTCGTCGGACATGCCCAGGTGGCGCAAAAATTCGTCAGTTGTGAAATAACGAGGGTTCGTATAGGGGTCGTGCTCGTCGTGCCGGTGTGCCTTCGCGAATTCGGCTACCCAGGCCTCGAGAATCGCTTCCGCGGACTCGCCCCGCTCGGCGGCGATCGTCCGCAGCGCCTCGTAGGCGGCGTCCGAGAGATAGACGGCGTGGGTCATAAACGCGTCTCCTTCGGCGGCTTCGTCTCCGGTCCAACACAGGGTAGCACGGTACCTACCACCCGCCAATGGTCAATTTGCCGACCTTCCGCTCGCCGGCGATACGCAGCATCGCCGCAAGGCTCCGCTCCACATCCGCCTCGGTGGTGGCCCACGACGAGACACTGATGCGCATGGCCGTCCGGCCCTGCCAGACTGTCGGCCCGCACCAGCACGTCCCATCTTTCTGGACCCCCGCCACCACCGCGCGCGTCGTCTCGGCGTCGCCGAACGCCACCAGCACCTGGTTGATGACCACCTCGTTCAGGACCTCGTACCCGGCGGCACGTAGCCCCGCCGCGAAGCGTTCGGCGTGGCGGCAGGTCCGCTCCACCATGTCGGCCACGCCCGCGCGCCCCAGCGACCGCAGCGCCGCCCAAACCTCCACGCCGCGCGCGCGCCGCGATGAATCCGGCGTGTACTGCCCCGGCTCGCGGCTCGCCATCTCCGGCAGATACGCCGCGCTCACGGCCATCGCCGCGCGCAGCGCCTCGCCGACGCGCAGGAACGCCAGCCCGCTGTCGTAGGGCACGTTCAGCCACTTGTGCGCGTCCGTCGCCCACGAGTCCGCCAGCTCCACGCCGGCCAGCAGGTGCGCCCGACCCGGCGCGGCCGCGGCCCAGAGCCCGAAGGCGCCATCCACGTGGATCCACGCCCCGGCTTCTCGCGCCAGGGGACAGAGCGCCGCGAAGGGGTCCATCGCCCCCGTATTGACGTTCCCCGCCTGCAGGCAGACGATGGCCGGACCCTCCAGCCGCGGAAACGCGTCGGCGCGCATGCGGCCCTGGTCATCCGCAGGCACGCGCACCACGCGGTCGCGCCCCAGCCCCAGGAGGCCCAGCGCCTTGAACACGGTAGGGTGGGCCTCCGCGCCAACCACCACGCTGATTGGCGGCGCGCCGAAGAGCCCGTGGGCCTCCACGTCCCAACCCGCGCGGGCCAGCACGGCGTGTCGCGCGGCCGCCAGCGCCGTGAAGTTCGCCATCGTCGCACCGGTCACAAACGCCCCTACGGTGCCAGCCGGCAGGCGGAGCACATCCACCAGCCACGCCAGCGCGATGTCTTCCAATACCGCCGCCACCGGCGAAGTGGTCCGGCTGAAGGCGTTCTGGTCCCACGCCGCCGCGAGCCAGTTGGCCGCCAGCGCCGCGGGCAGCGATCCGCCGGTGACGAAGCCAAAGTAGCGCCCCCCGGTACCGACCACCGTGGCCGGCGACCCGACCTCGTCCAGCAGCGCCAGCACGGCCGCCGGGTCGCTCGGCTCCTCGGGCAGCGATCCGCCCAGCGCGGCCATGCGCTCCACCGCGCCTGGCATCGGGCCCACTGGTCGCGCGTCGCGCCCCGCCAGGTAGCGGATGCTCCGCTCCGCCGCCGCCCGCAACAGGTCGTCCATGGTGTGCCTCCCGTGGGGTCCTCACCCCCTGCCCCCTCCCCCTTCGGGGCGAGGGGGAAGACGCGTAGCGCGCCAGGGCGAGGGGATGCCGCGCCGGCGCCAGCTGGCACTGCCCGCGCAATTACTCCGGGCCAGCTGACGTTTGTTCCGCCTGGCCGGATGTGCTCAAGCGGCGCCCACCCAGCCGCGCGCCGGATGGCGTGCGGCCCACGGAAGTGTACCCCGCGCGGATGTCGAAAGGGTGGCCGCTCGGCGGTGCCAAGTGGCTCACTCCAGGGGCGGGTGCCAGCCCGCCATCACCCAATAGCCGCGGACCGCGAGCGCATCAGGATCGTCGCTGAGATG